>JBHJNR010000067.1:0-3483 GCA_050330615.1 Cyanophyceae cyanobacterium | reverse complement strand
CCCCTAGGCGATCTCGTGCTTCTAGGATTACAGACGGGATCCCAGCAGCGGCTAAGGCTTGTCCGGCTGCGAGTCCAGCGGCCCCTGCCCCGATAATCAGGACAGAGGTGGAGGTTAGTGAGGTCTGGTGCCAAGAAGAGAGAACCACCCGTTGAAGCCCGATAGGAGACCCCATGAATTCTAACGAGGCGGGAGCCATTTTGTAACTTCAGCTACTTTAGGGCTGGCCATCGCTGCAAACACTCCCTAGTAAAGATCTGACCGTTTCTCAGCCTCAGCTTCAGCCTCGCTGGGATCCCCATACCACTGCCAGTTGGGATTATCCCGGTCATTACCATAGGTTTCAGGCCCATAAGTGTCATTTCTATAGGTATTAGGCTCATAGTCATCAGGAGCTGCATAGGAATCGAGAGCTTCTCGACGAGGCTCAGTCTCATACTCAGGAGGCTCGGGCGCTGGCTCATAGCCTCTTGATTCGTACACCGCAGCGGCGGGGGCTGGATAGCTGCTTATCGGGGATCCCTGGGCTTGATCGGGCAGGCTGTAGTTGGGGCGATAGCGTTGTCGCTCTAGCTCAATCAAGCGGCCATTGAGCAATTCCAGCTGCTTTTGGCTTTTGCGCAGGAGCACCCGGTCATGAAAACGCCAACTGCCCAGCAGCAACATCCCCAGGCCTCCGCCAAGTCCATAGGCCGCCAACAGAGATAGTGACAGAGGTAAAGAGATCAGGGTCTGGCCCAAAAACACCAGTGCCACAGATGTGCCCCAGTTTTGTACCGCAAAGATCAGCACCGGGATCCCTAAGATCGCCATCACGGCCAGCTTGATAGAACGGGATCGACGCAGTGCTTTCATGAAGCTGAACCCTCCAAGAGGGGTAAAGGACTGTGGGCCTGGCTACCCTGCCAGCGCTGCATCAAGTCGGTGTCGATCCCCAATTGGTCAAGGGCCCGAGCCACCACAAAATCTACTAAATCTAGGATAGTGCGGGGCTGATGGTACCAGGCTGGGATAGCCGGAACGATGCGGACGCCTGCTTCTGCCAATGTGGTGAGATTGCGCAGGTGAATCAAGCTGAAGGGGGTTTCTCGGGGTACGACCACCAGTTTGCGGCCCTCTTTGATCTGGACATCAGCAGCCCGTTCCAACAGGTCAGAACTAAGACCATTGGCCAGTTTGGCAACAGTGCCCATACTGCATGGGATCACCACCATGCCCTCACAGCGGAAGGATCCGCTGGCAATGCGGGCCCCTACATCTCCCCAGCGATGACAGGTTAACGAGCCAGGCCCAGAGAACTCAGTCTGCTGGAGGATCTCAGTCTGCTGGAGCCAAAATTGAGCTTGGTCATCGGGATCAGCGGGCAACCTGAGGCCATGCTCTGCCTGCCAGACTTGGGCCGCCGCTCGCGAGGAGACGAGATCCACCGCATAGCCCAAGCTCAAGAGGGCGTGTAGAGTCCTTGTGGCATATAGCAACCCTGAGGCTCCGGTCACCCCGACAATAATCGGTTTCAGTTCAGGCAAAAGTCACCCGTTGCGATAGTCTTCTCTAGCCTAACGTGCCTGGGATCCCATCCTCTCGGGATCGGCCCATCTAGAGGCTATGGCGCAGGGATCCCGAATCTGTCACCAATTCCAGCTCTACATCATCCTTTTTGGGAGCCAAGAAGATGCACTCTGGATCTGTGCAACGGGGATTGGCCGCCACTTTAACCAGAGACTCCATCACAGATTTACGGATCCCCACCTGGAGATCTTCGTCCGACTGGATGGCATCAAGGGTCAAAATGGATCCCTCAAAGCTGGTGGCATAACGAGGCTTGAGCTGGTTGAGAACTAGAGCTGCTACATCGGCTCGAAACTTATCGCAATAACAGAAGCGATCCTGGGTTTCCATCAGAACAATGTCGTTGATCGTCTCCAGAACGGCCCGCTCCATTTGATTTTCGAGACTGAGGTGAGACTGTTTATCCATCGTGCATCTCTGACATCTGTTCTAAAACAAATGCTAGCCGATTTGAAGATGAAATCAAGCCTTCTTAAAAAGGTTACATCCCAATCTAATTACGCCGCCCATTCAAGCGTAAAGTACAACACCCAGAGACCTTCACGAGAAAGGCTCATAGGGATAGTCTGATGTTTACTACAACAAAAGGACTAACCTATAAGCCACAAACTCCTTACTGCAACAGAGCGATTTACCCTTTACTAGCTACTGATAGGCACCAAGTTATTACTGAGGGAAATAGCGAAAAAGTTAAATCGGGATGCAAATCTATTCCCAAGAGATTGTGACTGTTTTATTGTTTTGTGAGTTATTCCCCAATTGGGATCCCTTCTTGATTACCCTTATTTAGGGTTTCTACTCTCAAGGGCTTTACCTCAGACCCCAGGATATCGCCAGATGCCAAGATAGAGCGGGATTAGCCACAGCCCTAGAGAGTTGCTCCCCTATTGCCCTTTGCTATCAACAATTGTTGCACCCATTTCAGGGCAGCAAGAATTATTCTGCAACGACCGAGATGGTACTAGCCCGAATGGAAGCTGGGGTTCGCCCTGTCGGATCCGGCTCAGCGGCAAATTTCACAATTCCTGACATCTCAAGAGTGGATCCTTGGCTCAGAGTCTGCCAGTTAACCTCTTCCTCATTGCTGTCCGTCACTTCAGCATCTTCTGTAACGATGACAGCAACCCAACCCCTTTGGTAGGGACGCATGTTATCGGAGCTAGATTGAATATTGATCCCTATCCAGTCTGGATTAACAGAACGAACAGTACCTGTCAGGGTAAAGGGTTCTTCTGGCCCCGTAAAGGGCGGAGGTGCTAGAGCCGCTTCATTAATCACTTGAGGGCGATAATGTTCAATCTGCCAACCGCTCTCCCGTTTGTAAAGGGTCATACGGAGCCGAGTTATGACCCGATCCCCATAAGGGGCATACAATGCCATCAATTCTGCGGAATCACGAAAAGTACGATCTCCCAGAGGTGGATCCTGCGACCATTCCAACAGGGTAGGGCCTGGGATCCCAATCCGGGTCGCCAGCAGATGAGGTTCCAGGGCTAGATCGATGTCAATGGTGGCTGTATCGTCTTTTTGAGATATCACAAACAGATTGACCTCTTCTCCGGGTACCCAGAGCTGATCGAGGATCCCTGGGGCAATGCGGCTGAGTAAACGAGGGGTGAGCAAAGATTCAGCGGTGGCATAGTCCTTGCGATTAGCAGCCGATACCAAATCTCGAACAACCTGCTCTGCTGGGCGTGTACCGATAGTTGTGCAACCCACCAGCGACAAAGACCATACTAAGCAAATCGGCACCAGATATTTGAACATGATCGCTTTTCTCAAGTTGAGCAACAAGATGGGGCTCTGCTGACCTATTGGTCAGACTCAGGGGTGGGTTCAGTGGGCGTGTCATTGGTATCTTCAGTGTTGTCGTCCACATCATTATCGTTATTTGGGGAGATCTCTGTTGCTGCT
>JBHJNR010000066.1:0-6347 GCA_050330615.1 Cyanophyceae cyanobacterium | reverse complement strand
CCCACCGCCAGCCCATGGGGTTGGGATCCCGTCCAAAATCGGTAGCCCGTCAACAGACAATGGCCCACCGCCAGCCCCAACGCAGGCACACTCAGCAGGTGCAATCGTCGCCATCCGGATCCCAAAGCCCGTACCGCCCCATCAAAGCTGGTCACCCCTGCCGGGATCATCAGTCCGAGAGCTAGGGATCCCAGCCCCAACCCCCACTGATGACGGGGAATCAAAAAGGCCACCCCCTCCAGATTCCAGGCCAAGGTGTGATCCATCATGTGCCCCGTGTGAGCCAAGGCCAATACCAGGGATCCCACCCCCAGTCCCCGGCGATAGCGCATCGGGGTCAGCCACAGCCGACTGATCGGTCGAGCCACCAAGGCCAGCATCAGGGCCAGTAACGAGCCATAGCCGGTCAGATCCACCATCGCATCAGTACGCAGCACCAGCAGGATCCCCATGCCCAGGGTGATCCAGCCCCCGGCCCGAAACAGTTGGCTGCGGCGATCAGCACTGAGCAGCGAGGCAGAAAGACCTACCCCCATCATGGTGGGAGCAGTTCCCAGCCCAAAAGCCAGCATCGTGGCCAAGCCTTGGGCCAAACTGCCGGTTTCTGCTGCCCGAATCTGGGCGGTATAGAGAAATCCACACGGAATCAATCCCCAAGCCATGCCCAAACAGGCGGGTGTCCACCACCGTTGGTGCTGCGAGAGCGCCAGCATGGCCCGATGCAACCGTTCGTGTAAGGAGGCCCGCTTGAAGGGGTGCCAAAAGGGGAGATCGGGCATCCACTGCGGATTGATCTGATGCAACCCCAGCCCCACCAACAGGGATCCCGTCAGAATGGTGATTCCCTGCCGCAGCGGGCTACCGATCCCAGCCAGCTGTCCCCCCGCCACCACCACCGACCCCAGGGATCCCACCAGAGCTCCCACGAGCCCATAGCTGAACAGTCGCCCCACGGTGAGCAAGATCTGAAACGTGATCCGCTGTGACCAGCGCTGCGGGGCCGGTTGAGTTCCCTCAAGATCTTGGCGGGATAGGGAAAAAGCCAGCACCAGCGGGCCACACATGCCAGCACAGTGACCAAAACTGCCTAAGAAGCCGAGGGCCATCACCAAGGCTAAATCGAGCATGGGGGAAAAGAGCAATGGGAGATCATAGTCTCATGCTGAAGACAAGATCACGGTTTTGTCAAAAGACAGGCGGTCAAATCATCACTCCAAAGTCATGATCCTATGTGTCAAACCCACCTGAGCTCCCAAGACTTCACCTGCCAGTGATCAACATCGACCAGTGAGCAGCGTAGACAAGGGGCTTAAGCCCCTTGTTTGTCGTTGGTAGATTACGCCGCCGCGTTCTAGAGGGTCAGAGATTCAGCTTTGTGTTCAATCAAGTCCGCCAGATCCTTGAGGAATGCCGCACCATGGGATCCATAGATGACGCGATGGTCACAGGTCATATTCACCTGCATCTGAGACCGTACCGCCAGGGATCCATCTTTTTGGGCAATGACAGTAGGCTGGGAGGCCCCGACAGCCAAAATCGCCCCTTGGTTGGGGGGCAAGATGGCATCGAAGCGATCGACCCCAAACATTCCCAGGTTGGAGATCGTGAAGGTGCCGCTGGAATATTCATCCGGCTGGAGCTGCTTACGACGAGCCCGATCCACCAAGTCTTTCCAGCGGCGAGACAGCTCATACAGATCCACCCGATTAGCGCCTGCTAGCACCGGGGTGATCAGGCCCCCATCTTCCATCGCCACCGCCACAGCAATATTGATATCCCCTTTGTAAAGGATCCCTTGCTCGGAGTAGGCGGCATTGACGATGGGATGATGCTCTAAGGACGTGGCCACCGCCTTGGCTAGCAGAGCCGTCATGGTAACACCCTTGGGCTTGACCTGCTTGTAAAGGGCATCCAGAGCGGTGGTGGTGATGGTGTAACCCACTCGGAAGACGGGTACCGAAAGACTGACATTCATGTTGCGAACCACCGCCGATTGCAGGGTGGTCAGCGGTTCTAGACGAGTCTCTCCAGGAGGAGCAACCGCCACTGGGGCTGGTGCATTCTGGTAGGAAGCGGCCGGGGTACTGGCGGGGGCGGATCCCAATTTTGCCGATCCCTGAGCTGCGGCCTGCTCCACATCAGCTTCCACAATTCGACCCTCGGGGCCAGTGCCAGCGATCAAGGCCAAATCGAGACCTAGATCAGCTGCTCGCCGCTTGGCCAAAGGAGAAGCCGCTACCCGCTCTCCAGCCGCTCTGACAGGGATTGCTTTGACCGGGACTGTTTTGACCGGGACTGTTTTGACGGGAGTAGTAGCAGTAGGCTTAGGGGCTGCTGGCTGGGGAGGAGTAACAGGAGCAGGTTGAGCCGTCTCAGGCTTGGCAGGTGCGGCGGCGACTGAGCTTTGTAGGCTAGCAGCTTTCTTCTTCGCCTTTTCAACATCCGCTTCAGTTTCCGCCAACAGGGCGATGGCGGATCCCACCGGAGCCGATCCCCCCTCAGGCACAACAATGGCAGCTAGGATCCCACTGTGGAAGGATTCCACATCCATATCGGCCTTGTCAGACTCCACCACAAGAATGTTGTCCCCTTTTTCGACCTTGTCGCCGGGAGACTTGAGCCAGGAGACGATCTTGCCCGTTTCCATCGTGGAGGAGAGGGCAGGCATCGAGACTTCGTGAATCATGGTGGAGGACTTGCGATAGAACAATGGAGCAGAGCAATTTTAACTCTAAAGCAGGGCCAGGTTAGGTTTCTGGGGTAAGAATTGACCCATTTTTGCTTGGCCAGGGATCCCAGGGCTGCACAGCTCCTTGTGTTGACCCACAAAAATCCCCCCGCAGATGATGCGAAGGGATCCCTGGCTCTACATGATGAATGAGATAGCCGATTGAGAATGAAACTGTGGATGACTCAGCCGAAGGGGTTGTTGCCTTTTTCTTCGCCAAACAGCTTGGCTTCACCCTTGACCGCTGCCTTCAAGATGTTGTAGGCGGCCCAACTGACCGCTAGCAAGATGGGGCCAAGCACGATCAGTACACGTAAATCCATGGGGGGATCCCTCCTGCCTATCAAAATGAGATGGTTATGGGTTGATCATAGCTCTTGAGCGGCCTCCTATGCGCTGTCCTAACTGGAGATTGCCACTTAACGAGCCCCAAGTTGGGATCCCCAAGGTGAAATGGAGAAGGTTCTCTCCCGGATGAAGTTCACCCTGCGGTGGCCAGCATGATAACTGGCTGTTATGGCCTGGATGCAACAACTGACTGTATTCACCGTCTGAGTTTGCATGGGCCTGTCCGCTCAAGTGGCGGGGACATCTGGTTGGAGTCAACCGACTTCGGTCAGATCAGTAGTGTAACGACTTCATTAACAACTCTTTCAGGGCAACAACTCACATAGGGAGACACTGAAACATGTGGAAAAATTTGGGATTGGCAATGCTAGCACTGGGATCCCCAGCTATTTCAACCCTAGTCATTTCAACCGCTTGGGCACAAGATCCGGCAGCAACCACCTTTCAGGCGGGGCCTTGGCAGCCGGTGGCACGGGTGGATCCCACAGCCCCCATCACCGTCGAAATTTTGAATCGGTCGGGGGCTTTGCTGGAATATGGCCTGACCGGGCCAAGCGATATCGTGGCCGAGCTGCCAGATGGGGTAGGGGTACGTTTTGCCGTAGGGGAGGTGCCCAGCTTTATCACCATGAATCACCTGGAGCGTACCGCCCTGCGCTACACCATTGAGGCCGAGGAGAATATCGTCACCGTCTTGGTGGAGCGGATCGATGATGTAGCGGGGGATCGCACCCTCAATATTGACGAGTTTGGGGCTATCTATGTCTACTGAGGTTGCCCCTACTCAATTGGGATCCCCGTCACTGCTCACCACCGAGACCCCCAATCCCCAGACCACCGATATCGACACCCTCACCACCCTAGAGATGGTGCAGCGGATTAACCAAGAGGATGCCAAAGTCGCTGCTGCAGTGGGATCCCAAGCGGTCGCCATCGCCCAAGCCATTGATGCCATTACAGCCCGGATGAGGCGGGGGGGACGGCTGATCTATGTGGGGGCAGGCACCTCCGGTCGGCTGGGGGTTTTGGATGCGGCCGAGTGTCCCCCCACGTTTAGCACCAAGCGGGGGCAGGTGGTGGGAGTCATCGCTGGGGGATCCCGAGCTTTGACCCGTTCGATTGAAGGGGCGGAAGATGACCCAGCGGCAGGATCCCAAGCCCTACAAGCTCTCAAGGCGGGCATCCACGATGCGGTGGTGGGCATCGCCGCCAGTGGGGGCACCCCCTACGTGGTGGGGGCGATGCAGCAGGCTCGTCAGTCGGGATCCCTGTTGATCAGCTTGGCCTGCAATCATCCCAGCCCAATGGCGGCCTTGGCGGATATTGTCATCGCTCCGCTGGTGGGATCCGAGGTGATCGCGGGATCCACCCGGCTCAAGTCGGGCACCGCACAGAAGATGGTGCTCAATCTGCTGTCCACCGGGGTGATGATCCGGCTAGGCAAGACCTACGGCAACCTGATGGTGGATGTCAAAGCCAGCAATGCCAAGTTGCAGCGCCGTTGTCAACGGATTGTGGAGCTGGCCTGTGGGGTGGATGGGGAGGTGGCGATTGACCTGTTAGAAACCTGTGGGGGTGAGGTCAAAACCGCCATCGTGGCCCACCGATTGCAAATCAAGCCCGAGGATGCCCGCATCCGGCTAAGACAGGGGAAGGGATCCATTCGACAAGCGTTGCAAAGTCAAGCGTCCTGAGGCTGCTCGGATCCCTTCATTAAATCCCTATTGAGGCCGAGCCACCGCTAGCAGCGATACCCCAAAGGGCATCGGGATCCGGGTGATCCACAGGCGCTCCAGCCCAAAGATCCAGGTCAAGATCCGATTGACTGTGCTAGAGGGCAGGGTCAGATCATCGCTGTCCTGGAGTTTGAATTGCTTTTGGGCCAACCGGATGGCGGCAATGAGGGGAAACAACAGCGTATTAAAGTAGGTGATCCGCTCTAGCTTCAGGCCCGCCTGTTCGATCACCTGACGCAACTGAGCACGGGTGTAGCGGCGTTTGTGGTGGTTGATATCATCGTGACGACTCCACAGCCAGGGATTGGCCGGTACCGCAATCAACAGGGATCCCTGGGCCGTCAAGCGGGAGGCCAAGGCCCGCAAAGCGACTTGATCCTCCTCCAGATGCTCCAGCACATCCAACAGCGCGATCAGGTGAAACCGCTGGCCCTCAAACGGGATCCCGTGGGGAAGCTGGCCCGATTGGATTACCCCCAGGCCACGAGCTTGGGCCTTTTGGCGAGCCATATCGCTCATCTCCATGCCCGAAATTGTGCCAAAGGCTGACAACATGGCCAGATTGCCGCCGCTACCGCACCCCGCCTCCAGGATTTGGGCTTGGGATGGCAGTTGGATCGACTGGATCACACGGCTGAGGATCTGGCGGCGGGCCACAAACCACCAATGGATATCCTCCACTTGAGCCATTTGGTCGTAGGCTTTGGGATCCATCGAATGACCTGACGAGACGGTAGGACGGGGTAACGTTGGAGCTGGTAACCTTGACTGTCAAATCACTTTCAATCTTGACGATTAAACCTCAAAACGCCTTGATCCAGCACTTGAGAGAAGTCAATCGGGACGATCGCCCCTAGTATCATATGCCTGTGTGCCCCGCATCCCGCTGCTCAATCAAAAGCAACGAACCCAGCGGGATCCCAGCCTTCCACCTGTACGTCACCCACCATGACCGGCCCCTCCACTGAGACCACTTCGGGATCCTCCAGATTCGCTCCAACCCAGCGGCTCCGCACTTGGGCTGTGGGATCCCTGGTGCTGCTGGGGGTGGCTTTGGGCAGCCTGCTGCTGATCTGGCCCATGATCCAACAGAGCTATCCCATCACCCATTCCACTCATTTCAATCTCAGTTGGGGCTTTCAATACCAACGGCAGTTTTTTAGCGGCCAATTCTATCCCCGCTGGCTGGAGTTCTCCAACTTTGGCTTTGGCAATGCCACCTTTGCCTTTTACCCGCCCCTTTGTATGGTGGCGATGTTGCCCTTTCGGGCCTTGGGACTGGCGGGATCCCTGGTGGGCAGTATGGCCTTGGCCCTTGGGATGTTGGGGCTGGGGTTGTATGGCTATGCCCGCTGCTTTGTGGCCCGCTGGATCGCGGTGGGGGTGGCGGCAATGGGCATGGCGGCCCCCTATTTTTTGGTGGATATCTTTCAACGGGGGGCGATTGGCGAGGTCTGGGCCATCGTGACGATTCCGTGGATCCTGTGGATGACTCAGCAGGTGGTGCAGGGATCCCCGTCATCTGCCCGAACCCC
>JBHJNR010000065.1:0-2652 GCA_050330615.1 Cyanophyceae cyanobacterium | reverse complement strand
ATCTCGCCCCAGAGACCCTGCTCCAGTTGGCCATCGCCATCGAAGGTCATCCCGATAATGTGGTGCCTGCCCTCAAAGGCAACTGCCAGCTGTGTGTGCAATCGCAACAGGGGCAGTGGGTGTTCTGCCCGATTGACTGGGATCCCTCGGTTCACTTTGTGGTGGTGGTGCCAGACTTTAAGCTCTCTACCCAAACCGCGCGGGATGTCTTGCCCAAACAGATCTCGGTGCCGGATGCGGTCTTTACGGCAGGGCATCTGGGGTTGTTGATTCAGGCCTTGCAACAGGGTAATGGAGACTGGTTGAAGGTGGCGCTGCAAGATCGCCTGCACCAGCCCGCCCGTCAAGACCTGATCAGCGGGTTCAAGACGGTTCAGGCGGCAGCTCAGGCGATGGGTGCTCATGGGGTGGTGATCAGTGGGGCAGGCCCAACCCTCTTGGCCTTTTGTGACCAGGGATCCCAGCAGGTGGTGGCGGATGGCATGGTGGCGGCTTGGGCGCAGCTGGATATCCAGGCGGAGGCTAATCTGCTGACAGTGGATAAGCGGGGGGGCTATGTCATGGACGAAACAGTTGAAGCGGCCACTTGATTGTTCAATCCAGTATTGGTTTGCCAAAACTAGGCACCCTGCAACCCTAAGAGCGGATGAAAACAGACCTCCAGCAGCGCGGCAATCTCCTCTGCTCCAATTTCCAACACCGCTTGGATGTGTGCTTTGAGATTCTCCGCTCGATTGAACAGCTCTATGCCACCTCCCAGACTTTGAATCAGAGCGATTTTCAGACTTTTGTCAGACCCATGTTGCTGCGCCATCCCAGCATCTACGCCTTGGAGTAGTTACCCTATATCAGCCATGCCGAACGACTGAGGTACGAACAGACCTACCAGAATCCGTCGCAGTGCTCCGCCTATACCCCGAAGGGGTTAGGGGGTGGTGAAGCGACGGCCCCATCACCGAAAACAATCTGCAAGGGGGGATCCGACGGGCTGAGGACAGAACGGGCTATTTCCCGGTGACGTTTATTGAGCCTTTGCAGCCCAATCGGCTCGCTTTGGGGTTTGATTTGGCCTCGGATCCGATTCGGTGGCAGTCTCTCGAACAGGCTCGCCAGCAAAGCACCATCGTGGTCAGCCAACGGATCGAATTGGTACAGGATCCCGACCAGGGTTTAGGCTTTTTGGTGATTTTGCCGATCTACATTCACCACCCACACGATAGTGGGGAGACTTTGCCAGCCCAGACTCTGCCAGCCCAGACTCTGCCAGCCCAGACTCTGCACGGGTTTATCATCGGTGTATTTCGGTTGGTAGATATTCTCAAAAGTGCCATTCAGGGCTTGGATCTAGACCGGATCGATATTCTGCTCCGAGATTTATCAGCCCCGCTCACCGCTGGGTTCTTGGCTTACTACAGCTCGCATCCAGCCGCTGTGATGGCCGATCGGTCTACCGAAGCAACCCTGGACCGCCGCCTCAATGGATGGGAGGTGATCTGTCACCAATGGGGCTTCTGAGGACGGATGGGTGCAGCTTGGGGAGCTGGTGAGGGAAGCCACTGAGAGAGAAACATGTCGCCCTTGGCCGCTTGGGTAAGCGTCTGCCTGGAGAGGGAGCTTCAAGATCTCACGTTGCCTGATGGTCTCGGATACCATAACTGATGTGGTGGATAATCCTGCTCTACGGCCAGAGACGATTCAACAGATCCGGCAAAAGGCCGACATTGTCGAGGTCATTGCCGAAAAGGTTGTGCTGCGCAAACAAGGCAAGAATTTTGTCGGTCTCTGTCCCTTCCACAACGACCGCAAGCCCAGCTTTAGCGTCAACCCTGTCAAGCAGATCTACAAGTGCTTTTCCTGCGGGGCCGGGGGGGATGTGCTGCGGTTCGTCCAGCAGCAGGATCATCTCTCCTTTAGCGAGACGGTGCTGAAACTGGCTCAACGCTATCGGATCCCAATTGAAAATCGCTCCCCTCAGCAGCAGCAAGCCTACGAGCACAAGCGGACCCACCAAGACCAGTTGCACGAGACGCTGGCGATGGCGGCAGATTTTTATCAGCACGCTCTCAATGCCCCAATTGGGGAACCAGCGCGGCGGTACTTGGCCAAGCGCAATCTATTACCAGAGACCATTCAGCAGTTTCAGATTGGTTTTGCTCCGCCTGGCTGGCAGCCGGTCTACGAGTACTTGGTCAACCACAAAAAACAGCCGGTACAGCTCTTGGATGCCGTGGGCTTGATCACCTCCCGCAGTTCGGGTCAAGGCTGGTACGACCGTTTTCGCCACCGCATCATGCTACCGATTTGGGATAGCCGGGGGCAGATCATCGGCTTTGGCGGGCGCAGCCTTGGGGACGAACAGCCCAAATATCTCAACTCGCCGGAGACGGAGCTATTTAATAAGAGCCAGGTGCTCTATGGTCTCAACTTTGCCCGCGATGCCATTGCCAAAGCGGATCAAGCCCTGGTGGTGGAAGGTTATTTTGATGTGATCGCGCTGCATCAAGCAGGGATCCCGAATGTGGTGGCCTCGATGGGCACGGCCCTGACCCCAGAGCAGACCCATCAGCTGTTGCGCTACAGCGAAAAGAAGCGGCTGATCTTTAACTTTGATGGGGATACGGCTGGACGGACGGCGGCAGAACGGGCGATTGG
>JBHJNR010000064.1:0-13481 GCA_050330615.1 Cyanophyceae cyanobacterium | reverse complement strand
CAGGGATCCTTAGAGTTGCCGGATTTGCTCCAGAGTCAGTCCAGTAGCCGTAGCAATTTGCTGGGGATCCAAACCCATTGACAAGAGGTTGCGGGCGGTTTGTAGCTTTGTGCGTTGCTCCCCAATTTGGATCCCTTCTTGCTTGCCCTCATTCCGGGTTTCTTCTTTCCACTTTAGATAGGCGGGTGACAGGTTCATAATCAGCTCCCTTTCGTCTTCTCTCTCAGCCTCAGTCTTCTCATCCAGCATAATCTTCCAATTCCCTAATAGCTCCAAGACCCTACTCCGACTCGTATCCTCTGTGGGCAACTCGATGACCTCTTCAATCGCTCGCTTTTGAAAGCCATCCCGTCCTAATAACCGGATCCACAACGTCTCACGGGTTCTCGGCAACTGATGAATCACCACAATGGCTGCATTGAATCCTGTTGGCAAATGAGGGATCCCTTGGTAGCCTGTTGCCCCAAAGAGATTGAGAATGCGTTCAGAGGCGGTCGGGGTCAGGATCCATAGGGTTCGAGCAAGTCACTGAGCAGACTTTTGGCAAACTGGTCGTGGATGGTCACAGCACTCCTTTGAGGTCATTTACCTTTCGGCCTGGAGCCATCTTTGAGTGCTTTGGTGTAAGTTTTTTAGACTGCCAAAATGATCCTCTCGCACGATAAGTTCTTTACTTTGGCCTTGCTTAGATTGATAGAGAACTCCCATGACCTCAATAAAATAGGTTTTCTTGCCTCGATGCTCAGCCATTTGCCGCAGATGGCACGACTCGATCCTATCTTTAGGGATCCAAGCACAGGTGAAGGGTTGTAAGTAGTCAACGTGCCTGATCACTAGATCCTCATCCGTTAGCAGCAAGCCATAGTGATGAATATTCTGGGGCTGAGAGCGCTTCACACGATAGCTGGCCAGTAATAATCTGAGGCTGGCTAACCCTGGCTTAAATAGGCAGAGATAGGCAAAAAGAGACATTGAAAGGCCCAGACCTATGACAATCAGCCCCGCTCCTAGAGACTGGGATCCCTGTATCATCCGCCTCATCTCTTGGGCCAAGACCATAATCCCGAGCATCATTGTCAGACTGCCGGGAATGCCCAGAATCAGCAGCCCAAAGAAGGCCGTTAGGGAAGCTACAAACAGATCCTGTTGGGCTGAAAAAAAGTGCCCTTCCAGCTGATGTAACGTCCCCTGGTTGAGAGCTTCTTGGTAGCGCTGAGGCAGATCTCTAAAGCGACAGAGGCCCACTCGGGACCCCTGGTCATCAGTGACAGATCGGTTCATGTCTCTTGCTCATCAGATCAATCCCCGGTTGGGAACCTGCCCCAGATAAAACAGCATCCCCTAGGCTACTGCTTTGATGCCCGTTTGCACCCGCCAGAGAGAGGCATAGATGCCTTTGTGGGCCAGCAGATCATCATGGGATCCCTGTTCCACCAACTTGCCATACTCCATCACATAGATGCGGTCGGCATTGCGTACCGTCGAGAGCCTGTGGGCGATGGCGATGGTGGTGCGGTGTTGGGTGATTTTTTCGAGGGAACGCTGAATCGCTGCTTCCGTCTCGTTATCCACAGCAGAGGTGGCCTCATCCAAGATTAAAATCGGCGGATCCTTGAGCACCGCTCGGGCGATGGCGATCCGTTGCCGCTGACCGCCTGAGAGCTTTTGGCCTCGTTCCCCCACAATCGTGTCGTAGCCACGCGGCATCTGAGCGATGAAGTCGTGGGCCTCCGCAATGGTGGCAGCGGCGATGATCTCCGCTTGGGTGACACCCGGGGATCCATAGGCAATATTCTCGCGGACGGTGCCGTGGAATAGAAAGACATCCTGGCTGACCAACCCGATGGCGCGGCGCAGATCCTGGAGGTTGAGATCGCGACTATCGTGACCATCTATCAAAATGGATCCCGACTGAATCTCGTAGAGCCGCAGCAACAGCTTGACCAACGTGCTCTTGCCCGATCCCGTGGATCCCACAATGGCGATGGTCTGCCCTGCTGGAATGGTCAGGGAAAGATTTTCCATCACCGGAGGCTGATGGCTGTAGCCGAAGGTGACATTGTTGAGTTGGATCTCACCTTTGACCGACTTAAACGGCAAGGGACGGCCACCGGAGGCAATCGCCAGCGGCGTATCCAACAGATTCAGCACCCGCTGAGTGGAGGCCATCGCCCGCTGATATTGATCCAACGTGTCCCCCAATCGAGTTAGAGGCCACAGCAGTCGCTGGGTCAAAAACACCATGACGCTATAGGTACCAACGCTCAAGGTGCCCTGAACGGCGGCAAAGCCCCCAAAGAGCAAGGTGCCGATGAAGCCCAACAAAATGATGAACCGAATCAATGGAATAAAAGCCGCACTCAAGGTGATGGCGCGACGGTTGCTCTGGCGATAGGCTTCGCTTTCTTCCCGCAGCCGTTCCACCTCATACTCTTCAGTGGCAAAGCTCTTGATGGTGGTGATGCCGCCCAAGTTGTTGGCCAGCAAACCACTGAGGCGACTGACCTTTTCCCGCACATCCGCATAGCGGGGAGCCAGTCGTTTCTGAAAGTTGATCGATCCGGCCAAGATCACGGGCATCGGCAGCATGGCCATCCAAGCCACCCCAGGGGCCATCCAGAAAAAGGCTCCCCCGATCACTATGACCGTGACGATCACCTGCAAAATCTCGTTGGCCCCCACATCCAAAAACCGTTCTAGCTGGTTGATGTCGTCGTTGAGGATGGTCATGAGGCCGCCGGTGCTGCGCTCCTCAAAGTAGGCCATCTCCAACTTTTGGATGTGGGTGTAGGCATCCAGCCGCAGATCGTGCTCGATGTTTTGGGCGAGGTTGCGCCAGAGATAGGAATAGAGATACTGAAAGAGTGACTCTAAGCCCCAGACGATGGCGCTGAGCACCGTCAAAAAGACTAACTGGTGGGTGACCGATTGGATGCCGAGGCTAGCAACAATCGAGTCTTCCTGCTCCACCACCACATCTACCGCCGCCCCAATCAGCGCAGGAGGAGCGAGGTCAAATAGCTTATTCAAAATGGAGCAGGCGGTGGCCTGAGCGATCAGGCGGTCATAGCGATTGCTATAGCGTAGTAGACGTTTGAAAGGATGCAGGGATCCTGGATCAGCGGGTCTAGGCTGGGATCCCAGAGGGGTTGAGGGCATGAGTGTCTGTGTCATGCAGGGATACTAACACGATAAGTATCTAGAGGATTGTTCGCCTCTAGACAATCGATTAGGGAAGTCCCCAGGGGTTGACCTCAAGATTTGCTGGTGGCTTTTTTCGCCTTCTGTTTCTCGCGCTCCTTGGCTCGTTTGGCTTCTGCTTTGGCGGCTTTCTCGGACTCTAGTTTATCCTGCACGGCTTTGGTTTTTTCTTCTGCGATCTTGTCCAAATAGTAGTGATAGTCGCCCCGATAAACCACCAGTTCTCCGTCCCGAACCTCAACGATTTTGGTGGCCACCTGAGAGATGAAGTAGCGGTCATGGGAGACCAAGATCAGAGTGCCATCATAGTTTTGTAGGGCTTCCTCCAACATCTCCTTGGCTGGGATGTCGAGGTGATTGGTGGGCTCATCCAAGATCATCAGGTTGGCGGGTTGCAGCAGCATCTTGGCCAGGGCTAGCCGCGCTTTTTCTCCCCCACTCAGGGCTTGCACCTGCTTGAATACCGTCTCACCGCTAAAGAGGAACCGCCCCAACAGCGTCCGCACCTCTTCGTTTTTCCACTGGGGCACCTCGTCATGGATGGTCTGCATGACGGTCTTTTCGAGATCGAGCGCCTCCGCCTGATTTTGCTCAAAGTAGGCCGGAATCACATTATGGGATCCCTGGCTGACGGTGCCTTCGGTGGGCAGCTCGGATCCGGTGATCAGGCGCAGCAGGGTCGATTTGCCGGCCCCATTGGGCCCCAAGAACGCCACCCGATCCCCCCGTTCGATCAGCAGGTTAGCCGCCAAGAACAGGATCTTTTCACCATAGGTATGGGTGAGGTCTTTGATCTCCACCACCTCGCGACCACTGCGGGGGGCAGGCGGAAAACGGAAATGCAGCGTCCGGCCATCGCTGGTGGGAGCTTCTATTCGCTCGATTTTGTCCAGTTGCTTTTCGCGACTCTTGGCCTGGGTGCTGCGGGTGGCACTGGCCCGGAACCGATCCACAAACGCCTGCTGTTTTTCCAGCTCTTTTTGCTGCCGCTCGTAGGTGGACAGCTGCGCCGCCTTCATCTCTGCTTTTTGCATCAGATAAGCGGAGTAGTTGCCCAAATAGGTGTTGGACACCCCGCGCTCAGTTTCGACGATTTGGGTGCAGAGACGATCCAAAAACTCTCTATCGTGGGAGACGATCACCATCGGCAGAGCCAGATTCTTCAGATACTCCTCCAGCCACTCGATGGTTTCTAGATCGAGATGGTTGGTAGGTTCATCCAACAGCAGCAGGTCGGGCTTTTGCAGCAAGATTTTGCCCAAACTCATGCGCATTTGCCAACCGCCACTAAAGGCGCTGACCAACCGCTCGGCATCATCCGGCTCAAAGCCCATCTCCGGCAAGATCTTTTCGATGCGGGCATCTAACTCGTAGCCATGCAGGGCTTCAAACTGCCGTTGCAGCTTATCCATCTGGCCCAGCAACCGATCCAATTCATCAGGATCCGCCGCCTCCATCTGGCGAGTGATCTGGCTGAGTTCCTGCTGGATCCGGTTCTCTTCGACAAAAACGCGCCAAAACTCCTCCCGCACCGTCCGGGTGGGATCCACCTCAAACTCTTGGGTCAGATAGGCGATGTGAAAGCTGTTGGGCTTGACCACTTCTCCGGTGGTGGGCTCCACTTCTCCGGCGATGATCTTGAGTTGGGTGGTTTTGCCCGCCCCATTCACCCCCACCAGCCCGACACGCTCTCCCGGTTTGACCTCCCAGTTCACGTCCCGCAGCACCTCACCTGTGGGGTAGATTTTGCTGATGTGGTCAAGTCGCAGCATCAAGTCCTCTTGAGTAATAGAGTGCGGTCAGGAAGGTCACTCAGTCAGGCCAGTTTATGGAGCACACAAAAGCCTTTGGCCAGAGGCTGATCCAGCTCAAGTGCTAGATCTCACCCTCTGCAAACCTTCTACACGATTGTACACAGTTCCTTTCGGTTTCTGGTGAACCTGGGGCAGGGACGGGATCCCCCTTCAGCTGGAAGCACTGGTGTAGAACCGCAGGGCAAAGCGCCAGAAGAAATGGGATCCTAGCAATAATCCGCTGGCCAAGAGCAGGGATCCCAGCAGATAAGCCCCGCTGGCCCGTCCCAAGATTGCCTCGGCGGGCACGGTGGTCAAAAATGCCACGGGCACCACAAAGGTGAAGAAAAACCGATAGGCTGCGGGATAGGCAATGGTGGGAAAGCGTCCGGCTTCTACAAATCCCCGTAGGACTTCGGTGACGTTGTAGATTTTGACAAACCAGATGCTGGTGGCCCCCAACATGAACCAGAGGCTATAAAAACTGACCAGCCCTAGTCCAATCGGGATGATGCCCCACACCAGGGATCCCAGCCCCAAGCCCAGGCGGCTGACCGCATAGACCACCACCAGGATCCCGGCGAGGATATCTGGCAAGCCCCAGGGAGAGACCACCCGCAGCGACAGCCAAAATTGGGAGCTAATCGGCTTGAGCAAGACAAAGTCGAGCGTCCCCTCTTGCACCTGCCGAACGATGCGATTGAGGTTGACATTGAGCAACAGCGCCGAAAAACCCTGCAAAATCGTGAAGATGCCCAGCACAATCAGAGCTTCTTCCCACGTCCATCCCTGAAAGCGGTAGTCCCCTTGGTAAAACAAGAACAGGCCAAACAGACTGCCCGCCAGCCCCCCGAGGCTACTCAGGGCCGAGAGCAAAAAGTTGACCCGATATTCCAATTCCGCCGCAATGGATGTGGCCCAAAACAATCGCAAAATCCGGAGATGGTACATCATCATGAGTTCCTTGATCAGGCCATCAGGATTTGGCTGAAATCGCCTAATAAGAGGGCATTGTGATGCAGGGTCGCCAATAGGTTGAGCCGATTCTTTTTCACCTCGGGATCCTCTGCCATCACCAACACATCCTCAAAAAAGGTGGTGATCGTCGGGGCAATCTGCTCAAAAGCCTTGATCAGAGAGTCCAGAGAACGGGCCTGCTCGGTTAGTCCCTCCTTCACGGTGGCTGCCAGCTTTTGAGCAGCCTCAAAGAGATCCTGTTCAGACTTGCCTTCAAACAGCCTTGGATCCACCACTAAGGCGGGATCCCGTTGGTCATGACTCAGATCACTCTGGCGAGAGATGCGGGCCAAGCGATTGAGGGTGGGATAGATGCCCGGTAGCCGATCGGTTTGCCGTAGGGTTTGCAAAAACTGGGCTTTGTGACGAGCCGCCACGGGATCCCGGAGTGCCTTGTCTTGCAGATAGTCGCCATCCACCACCGCTGCGATCAGATCAGCCTCAATACCTTCTTCTTCTAATAGCGTCATCAGCCGCTGCCCTAAGAACTCTTTCAGCTTGGGCAGCACCACCGCATCGGTATCCCCGCCCGTCACCGTAGGTGCCCCAATCGCCAGAGCTTGGCCAATCAGCTCCACCCAATCGAGGCGAAAATCAGACTGCCAACAGATCAACAGCAGCGCATTAGCCGCCCGCCGTAGAGCAAACGGATCCGAGGATCCCGTCGGCTTTTTGCCCAGGCGAAACAGGCCCACCAGGGTATCCAGACGATCCGCTAGCCCCACCACCTGCCCTGAGATGACGGTCGGCAACGCTGCCCCGGATCCCAGTGGCCAATAGTGTTGTTCAATGCCATCAGCCACGGCGGCGGGCTTTTTGCCCTGACGGGCATAATCAGCCCCCATCACCCCCTGCAATTCGGGAAACTCGTAGACCATCTGGCTGACCAGATCCGCTTTGGCCAAGTGGGCTGTCTCCTGCACCAGGAGTTGGATATGCCCTGGCAGGTGCAATTGCCCCCCGATCACCTCGGCAATCTGCTCGATCCGCCGCACCTTATCCCCCAGGGATCCCAATCCATCGGCAAAGGTAACCGCATCCAGCCTGGGCACCAAACGTTCTAACGGTCGCCGCCGATCCTCGTCATAAAAGAACCGAGCATCCGCCAGCCGTGCCCGGATCACCCGACTATTGCCCGCCGCAATGATGTCTGATTTGGCGGGATCCCCATTGGAGATGGTGATGAAATGGGGCAACAGTTCTCTAGGCTTTCCCGGTTGGTGAACGGGGAAATAGCGCTGGTGACTGATCATTACGGTTTTGATCACCGGAGCAGGCAAGATCAAAAACTCCGGCTCAAACTGCCCCATCACCACGGTGGGCCATTCCACCAATTGGGTGACTTCTTCCAGTAGGGAGTCAGGAATCTGAGCTTCTCCCCCCGCTCTCTGGGCAATAAAAGTAACCCCCTCTCGAATCTTTGCCTGCCGCCGAGCCGGATCCACCTGGACACAAGCCGCTTGCAGCCGAGCCGCATACTCACTAGCGTGCTGGAACACCACCGGCTCAGGATGTAGCACCCGATGGGCCAGACTGCTCGCTCCGGCAGGGATCCCTTCCAATTCCAGCGGCAAGACCTGCTGATCGAGCATTGCCACCAGCCAGCGGATCGGGCGGGGAAATTTTAGATCGCCGGATCCCCAGCGCATCAGCCGCTCGCCGGTCAGCCCCGTGATCCAACCCAGACCCAGCTCTGACACCACCGTGGCAGTGGGTTGTCCGGCAATCTGTTGGATGGCATACAAAAAATCGCCCTTATCGGTCTGCCGCAGTTCTAAATCATCGGGATCCACCCCTTGCTTGCGGGCAAATCCTTGGGCTGCTTTGGAGAGTCCTTTGGCCGGATCCCCATCCACAAAGCCAATCTGGGCGGGCGGGCCTTTGATCTCGTCCACCCGATCAGGCTGCTGCTCGGGCAGGTTGTCGATCAACACCGCCAACCGTCGCGGGGTGCCAAAAAACTGGATGCGGTCATAGTGCAAATCGGCCTCTTGCAAATCCGTTGGGATCCGCTGCCTCCACTGCTCTAGGGCGCTGCTGACAAAACTTGCGGGAAGTTCTTCGGTGCCAATCTCAAGCAGAAATGCCGACATGATGGAGGAGTTCAAAAAGTAGCCTTACCAGTTTATCCCTCAGGATCCCTCTGCAAGCCTGTGCCCCGCTTAACTTGCCCAGCCACAGGGATCCCAGGGCAAAGTAGCTTGCCGCCAGCATCTAACCCAAAAGTCTCCGCCATACCCTAGGCAGCACCAGACCTGATGGAGTAAGGTTGCAACCATCCAGTGACGCACACTTAAGAGGAAGAAATGCCGCCCCAATCTTCACTCAATGAAAACGAAATCTGGATCAAGCCACCAGAGGATAATTTTTCATCAATAGCGAGTGGTGGCGCACTGATTTTTGCAATCATTACAATTGTAGCTTTGATAACAAGAAATATTTTCCTAGTGCTTATCAGTTCCCCCCTGTGTGTTGTCTTCGGAATGGGTTACTTTGGATATCGAAAATCTGGACGCATTATTCAAGTTCGCGCCCTAAAGCATATTTATAGAAATGGGAGCGAGGGAAGTATAGAATATCAACGACTAAGGAGTAGCTGTGAGTCGGATCATTTTATTTCTAATAAATATATTATTGATGCCGCACTTTGGTTTCTGAAGACGGAAGGAATAGTTGATATATCCGATGATGGAAGTTTGATATTATTTTCTTCTGAAACGGTTGAAAATTCGGATATTTACAAGGATTTGTCTAATGATTATATTTGAGACAAGTCTAATGAAGCCACTGGTTGATAAAAAGTTTCCCGCAGATTCCTAGTCAATGAAAATCAATCCTTATCTGGCAAAGATTTGAGTTAACCGAAGATTCCTTGTTAAGCCGAAAAACGCAATAAATATTTTAGCTCAGGCATTATTACATTTGTCCCATCACCCATTGAGATACTCATTACATTGATTAAATTCAGAGGAGGCACACGATAATGGACAAGAAGTTCTTATCTCTACCCAAAATCATATCCTTAATTCCATTCATTCTGCCTGTTGTTTTTTGGATGATTGACAAGGATTTCTCTAATCTAGCCGTGAACATATGGATGATTTCGTTCCTGAATTTAACTGCTTGGTGGTGGGATTGGGAACATAAGCCTGACTTCTACCCAAAAAATTACTGTTTTCACGCTGCGATAGCGGGATCCCTAACTTTTTTACCAGTCCTTATTAGAATATTCGTTTTAGAATACTCGTAGAAACTCAAAGTAGTGATCCCTTTGCTTCTGAGAATTTCTACTATGTAGTGATCTTCTGAAGGTTGTCCAGAAATCTTTTGAATCGCACACAAGAAAAAATCGTCCTTAACTACTCTAGGCGTCTAGGCGCTGCTGACAAAACTTGCGGGAAGTTCTTCGGTGCCAAGTTTATCTCTCAGGATCTCTCCGCAATCCTGCGCCCCCGCTAAACAGGTGCTTTCAGGAAGTGAGACTCCTGATGAGGGGGTCTTGATCCTTCAGTTCTTTGACCTGCTCCAGCCACAGGGATCCTGGAGATATTTAACTGATCGGGCATCTACGCACCAATGTCTGGCTGTTCAACGCAGCGACAACCAGGGTTGGCCACTTTTGGCTTGAGCCAGTTGAAAAGCAGCGGCGATGATTTGCAGAGTATGCTCTGGCAATGGGCCTTGGCTGGCGGCCTTGAGATTGCGGCGGGCATTGTCGGCATTGGTGGTGCCGATGATGGCGGTATGAACACCGGGTTGCGACAGGGTGAACCGCAGCGCCACAGTCGCCCAATCCAGTCCATCTACCTCTAAGCCCAGATCATCCAACGTCAGACCCGTGGCTTCAAACCGCTCGTGATAGTTTTTGGCGTAGTTCTTATAAGTTCCCTGCTGCTGCTCCAGGGGTTTCCAGGCGGCATTGGCGATCGGTCGCTTGGCAATCACCCCAACATTGTGTTCCTGTGTCAGGGGCAATAGAGTTTGAATGTTGGCATGATCAACGAAATTGACAGAGGCTTCTACCACAGCGATGTCGGGATGGGTAGCAGCAAAGGCCACACCCTCATTGTCGCCGGAGTAGCCCACAAAACGAATCTTGCCCGCCTCCCGAGCCTTGACCAGCGCCCCAATGGCCTCACCCTTTTGCAGGGTATCCAGCTCACAAGAATGCAGCAGCATGACGTTGATATGGTCGGTTTGTAGTCGCTTAAGCGCCCGATCAACCGTCGCCAAGATCAGTTTCTCTGACCAGGGATCCCCTGGCAGATCTTCAAAAGCTTGCCCACATTTAGAGACCAGCACATACTCATCACGGCGATGGCTGATGGCCTGACCGATGGCCACCTCGGATCCCGAATAGGATGCTGCCGTATCGATCAGATTGACCCCTGCGTCGAGCATCTCATTGAGCATGGCCCCCACCCGCTCCTGCTCGGTTTTGAGAACGCCAATCGGCGCTCCCCCAAATCCCAGGGGTGAAACCGATAGGCCAGTTCGACCGAATACGCGCATTTCTATCGTTGCCATGTTCTAGAGCCGGTTGATGATTGCCCTCTATCCTAATTGCATTAGTTTCAACCGCAACTTTATGTTGGACTACCGGACAAGAAATGATCAGAGTCTGTGACCCCAGGCCATCACTTGAGATCAGAGCCCTCTGGAACCGCTGATGGAGGCTTGGACTTGGGTTACTTTTGAGGTGGAGATATTTCAAGCCGGATCCCGACTCATGTCTGAGCCTCCCCCCCAACCGGAACCCACCCTGGCCGATGTCCTGATGGAAGTCAGAGGGATCCGGCAAGACTTAGAAGTTACACGGCAAGAATTTCAAGCCGAAGTGAAACGTTGGGATGAGCGATTTTTTCAGCTCTCCCGAGACACCCTCAACTTCACCCGTGCCGTTGTCACCACAGCCGCCGTTGTGGCTGTCATCATCCCATTGCTCAAAGACGTGGCTCCCCTGGTGATCGAACTGATCAAGAGCCGCTCCTAAGGGATCCCTGCCTAGCTGCGGCCCGGATCGACAAACTTGACCGGGGCATAGATGCTATCCAGATGGGGAGTCGGGATCCCCACCAACTGGCCCAACTCAATCACGGATCCCAAAATGCCCTCCACCTCCAGGGGGCGTCCCTGCTCAAAATCCTGCAACATCGAGGTGCGGTGACCCTTGACTTGACCTGCTGCATCCAAACGGGCTTCGATATCGCTGGGGAGTTCTACCCCCAATTGCAGGGCGACAGCGCGGGTCTCCTGCATCATCTGGCGAATCAGCTCTCGGGTGGGGGGAAAGTGACAGAGCCGATCCTGCTCCACACCAGTCAACACACTGAGAGGATTGAGGGCGGCATTGCCCCACAGCTTCACCCAGATATCCATCCGGATCGCGGAGCTGAGGTTGGGGTTGAGCTGGGCCAGTTTCAAGGCCTCCACCAATTGATCCAAGCTCTCCAGCCGTGCCTCAGATTGCGGGATCCCAATTGAACCCAAGATCAAGCGCCCCAGTCCGCCATAGGTGACCTCTCCGGGCTGAGTCAGAGCCGCCGCCACATAGACCACTCCCCCGATGATCTGGGCCGGATCGAGATGGGCTGCAATGCCCCCTTCGGGATCAACACTTTGTAGCTGATGGTTGGCCCACTGCCCACTCAGCCCATAAAAGTACCACCACGGGATCCCGTTTTGAATCAAGACCAAAGGGATCCCGGCCTGTTGGAGCTGGCTCAGTTGGGGGGCGATGGGCCTGAGGCTGTGGGCCTTGAGGGTGACCAAGACCCAGTCGGTATCGGACAGGGCGGCGATATCCTCTGAGGCCCGTCGGGGCTGAACGATCTGCTGGGATCCCGCTTTGCGATCCACCAGCCGCAAGCCTTGCTCCCGAATCGCCTGCAAATGGGATCCCCGTGCCACCAGTGAAACATCTGCCCCTGAAGCTGCTAGCAGACCGCCGATATAGCTGCCAACTGCTCCCGCCCCCACAATGCCAATCTTCATCTCTGCCTCAACTTCCTTGTGCTTAACCAAACCAGTCTAAAAAGTGGCCCACAATGGCCCCACACAGAATAGCGCGCCGATTTAGAGTAAATCTAAATCAAGCAGCACAACCCCGCCTCCCGCTATGGATACCCTGACCACCGCTAAGCCGCCCCTTCAGTTCATCCCCCCCGCCTACAAACCCTGGGCCTACCGTCTGGTCAAGTGGATCGGCCCGTTGTGGCTCCGCTTCCAGCAGCGCATCTACCCCATCACCGCTGATGGACTGGACACCCTGGTGGATTGCTATCAAAAGTTTGAGGCTGGCCACCATCGCTTTGTCTTGGCCTACCGCCATCCCACCAACATGGATCCCTACTGCCTGATGTACACCCTGACCCAGCTGGTGCCCCAAGCGGCCAAAGCACGGGGGATCCGGCTCAAAAAGGCTCCCAATAGCCACTTTCTCTACGACCGTGGAGTGCATCTGTGGCTGGGATCCCTGGGTCGCTGGATGTTGCCGAGCTTGGGGGGCATCTCCATTCAGCGGGGCAAGCTGGATCGTCCGGCTCTGCGGGCGTCACGGGAGTTATTTCTCAATGGCGAGTGGCCCTTGGCGATTGCGCCGGAAGGAGCCATCAACGGCCACAATCGCATCCTCAATCCGCTGGAGCCAGGGGTGGCCCAACTGAGCTATTGGTGCCTAGAAGATCTCCACAAAGCGGGCCGAGACCAAGAGGACGTGGTGATTCTGCCCATCGGCATCCGCTACACCTATCACGACGATCTGCTGCCTCCCCTGCAAGACCTCCTGAGTCAGCTAGAGCAGGACTGCGGCCTGCCATCCCTGCCTCTGCCAGAAGGGTCAGAGCCAGATGAATCAGGGTCAGAGAGTATGAGGGAACAACACCTCTATGGCCGTATGCTCACGGTGGGGGATGCCCTACTGGCCACTTTAGAGAGGTTCTACAGAGCTTTTTATCCCGATGTGGATGCTGATGAGCTGGCCCCCCACCTAGAGGATCCCCGCTATACCCAAGGGATCCAACTCCCAGAGCTGGCCGAGACCGTCAAAACCATGCGCATCCGGCTGGCCCGGTTAATGGATGTTGCCCTCCAGGTGGCCGAGCGTCGCCTACAACTGAAAGTCAAAGGGAACGGGGCCAAGGGCAATTTGGTGGAACGCCGTCATGCGGTGGAACAGGCGGGATGGGATCGGATCTTCCGGGCGGATATCCCCGATCTTGAGACCCTATCTCCCATCGAGCGGGGGCTGGCGGATCGCTTAGCCCAAGAGGCCGATCTACACCTCTGGCACATGCGACTGGCGGAAACCTTTACGGGCATCGTCGGCCAAACGGTAGATCTACGCCCCCCCCAAGAACGACTGGTGGAAACCACCCTGCATCTGTGGGAGGTGGTCAGCCGCATCAAGGGGGAGGATCCCTTGGGTCGCCGCACCCCCCAGCTGGGTCGCAAATCCGCCCACCTCACCAT
>JBHJNR010000063.1:0-9243 GCA_050330615.1 Cyanophyceae cyanobacterium | reverse complement strand
AGGGGGGAGCCGCAGGCCGAGGCAAAGGCTTCAGGGCATTGAGTTCCGCAAGTTTGGCTGCCGACAGAACGGTGGTTTCCACACCTTCTGCCTCAACATCCTCGCCACCTCGGCGACTCCGTTTGCGCTTGGCGGTGCCTCGGGTGCCACGCTTCGGTCCAGCCAGCTTGGCATCTTCCTCTTCATCGATCTCGCTACGCCGTTTGACCCGTGAAGGCGGACGGGGGGCATCCGGGGCATCCGGACGAGTGGGGCGTACTGGTGGGCTGACCAGTCCAACGCTGTCTCGGCCTGCTGCCTCTTGGCTTTCGCCAGGCTTGCGACGAGTAGGGCGTTCTCTGGCTTCGAGGGAGACCGCTACCTTCTCTTCGGGGCGAACCGGAGGCCCGACCAGTTGGGGGCGAGGAGCCTGTGTAGGCCGAGGCCGCTTGGGCCGCAGAGAAACAACCGATTGATCTGGATTGTCTCCAGTGCTGGGTCTAGGCCGCTCGGCAGCAACACGATCTGGAGCAATCATGTCAGGCGAGGCCCCGTCAGGCAAGGCCCCATCAGAAGTTGCTAGATCTTCTTGGTCAGCAGGGATCCCATCTTCAGGCTCTGGCTTTTTGAGAACAGGCCGCGTTGGGGGACCTGCCAACTGCGGTTTGGGGGCAACTGGAGCCGCTTTCTTACGGTCGCTGCGGGGGGGTGACTCGCTGGATGGAGCAGAGGCAAGTGCCTCTCGGGCCGAGGTAGCGGGGGGACTGGCCTTAGCCTGCACTGGCTTGACAGCATCAGGACGAGAAGCCTTGGGGGGGGGGAAGGCCGAGTGGGCTGCGTCAAGAGTGGGGCGGGATCCGGTGCCTTAGCCTCAGGAGCTGCGGGAGCTTGAACGCTCAAGGGTTCTCCCAAAGCCACTCCTTCAGCAGTATCCCCAGTTGGTGCTGACTCCATAGATGATGGCGCGACAGCTGGTGAGATGCGCCCTTGAGGAGGTTGCGGAGATGATTTGGTAGACTCTTCAGCCCGACGAGGCGGAGGCCCAACGAGGCTGGGTTGTTCGGCAGGGGAGGGATTGGGCACCATCAAGGTGCGCTCAAGCTGAGCAGAATTCGCCCCCGCCTCAGCGGTGACAGCCGCATTTTTCGGCTTGGGGGTGGGCTTGCGCAGACCAACGATCTGTGGCGTAGCAGCGGCTCGTTCCTCTGAGGAAACACGTTCGGGATCTGCTGCTGTTGTTTTGGGAGGTTCGACTCGCCGGATCTGAGGCTTGGCTTGAGGAGGTCGGAGCTCCTTGCGGGCCGCAACCGCATCACCCGCAGCCTGGGGGGCAGGGGGCTGCGTGTCTAGCGTCTCGCGAACTTGATCCGCTTCTTGGCCACTGATGGTACTGCTGTGGGTTTTAAAGGGGATCCCTAACTTTTTGCAGGTATCCATCACTTCAGCGTTCTCTCGCCCCATCTCTTTCGCTAGATCGTAAATGCGTACTTTGTCCGGCAAGGGCTTATCTGCCTCCGTCTGCTTGAACTCTCCTCCATTGTGACCTTCCTCAGAGCTAGTCTCCAAGGAAGAAACAGATTGAGATGATTGGGCAGATTGCAACTCTAATTGGGACATAGGCACTGGATAGGGGATCGATAACAACGGATATCAGCAACGACTCAGTCAATCTCAGTCAATCATTGATGTAGATCTTAATGATTTAGATCAATGCTCAGGTAACGAAGCTCAACGACAGGGATAGATAGCAAGGAGCAAAAACATGATTTTAGATAACATAGCAACTTACCCTAACAGATAGATCTGTCCCAGGCCCATATCTTAGTTCACGGTTTTGCCGTTTCACCAGTAATAGGGTCTGAGGAGGTCAGACTTATGAGCTACTAACGGTATCTAGAGATAACTGCCATCTAGAGATCACCGTGAACACAAGCCTTATCTGGGTCTAAGGAAGCGGGTGGACGGAATCGAACCGACAACAACTGCTTGGAAGGCAGTAGTTTTACCATTAAACTACACCCGCGTGAGACTCTAATCAGTCTGAGTCTGACTAGGTCAGTCAAGTCGTTGGGAATATAAGTTTAAGGTCAAACGGGCTCTAGGGCAAGATCGTTCACCAAAACGAGTCCCCGCCCCAACTGGGATCCCTTCCTGAGCAGGGTTTCTGGGGCTATAACCAGTACCTTCAGGGCTATCTCATCCGCCAACTGGATCCCTGGCTACAATGCAAACGGCTTAGGATCTCTAAGGTAGAACCTTAAGGATCTCTCCTAGGCTTACCCTTGCTTAGTGCTCAACCCTATGACATTAGCCCCACTGAAGATCCGTTGGTGCCATGCCATTCAAGAGGTGGATCCCAGCCAGTGGAATGCTCTGGTAACGGAGCAAACCTCCCCTTTTTTGCATTGGGAGTGGCTCTATGCCCTGGAAAAGTCGGGCTCTGCCACCAAACAGACCGGCTGGTTGCCCTGCCATTTGGTCATCGAACAGGGGGGATCCCTGGTAGCTGCTTTGCCGATGTATGCCAAAGGGCACAGTAACGGAGAATTTGTCTTTGACCAAGAATGGGCCAATGTTGCCCGCCAACTGGGGGAACGGTATTACCCTAAATTAATCGGGATGGCTCCTTTTACCCCTGCCACTGGCTATCGCCCCTTGGTTCATCCTGATCTAGATCAGGGATCCCTGTGGCCTGTGATGGTGGAGGCCATTGACCGCTTTTGTCAGGCTCAAGACATCTCGATATGCAGTTTTTTGTATGTTGACCCTGACTGGAGGTCTCAACTGGATGCCTCAGGTTTTTCGCCTCGAATCACCCACAACTATCAGTGGCGTAATAGCAACTATCAAACCTTTGATGATTTCCTCAATCAGTTCAATGCCAATCAACGTCGCAACATTCGCCGAGAGCGGGCGGCGATGGAGAAATCAGGGATCCAGATGAAAGTCTATGCGGGCGATGAGATACCGTCTGAATTCTTCAAGATTATGTACAAACTCTATAGCAATACCTGTGAACAGTTTTACAACTGGAGTAAGTATCTGAATCGAGATTTTTTTCAACTTTTAGACGATCATTTTCGGGAGCATCTGGTTTTTGTAACTGGAGAACGGGCGGATGATCACTCATTAGTAGGGATGTCCTTTTGTGTTCGCAAACAGGATCGCTTCTATGGCAGATATTGGGGTTCCTTTGAGGAAGAAAAGTTTTTGCATTTTAACGCCTGTTACTATGAACCAATTGACTGGGCTATTCAACAGGGAATCCGCATCTTTGATCCGGGGGCAGGCGGCCAGCACAAGATCCGGCGGGGGTTTCCAGCCACACCGCTCTACAGCTATCACCGATTTTATCGACCTCAGCTCAAACGAGTTATTCTGCCTTATTTGGCACAAGTCAATCCCTTGATGCTGGCAGAGCTTGATCTGGTCAACCAGCAAGATGTTCCCTTTCGCGAAGACGTGCTGCCTCAACTGAGCGATCGCACTCGCCCTACCCCCTAGAGGGCCTCCCAATCGTGGTGGAATGGACAGTATATGGATAGTACAGGGATCCTTATGGTGATGTGGGCCGACACGGGATCCCCAAAGCGAGGGACGGTTGCTTTGGTTGATGAGGCTTGATTCCCAGCTTCATCTGGGCTAGCGTAGTTCACTGACTAGCACCTATGGTTTGATCCGTTTGTTGTTTTGGTTGCTATTCATCTAGCTGCTTGTCTTTGGGGGTTGCCTGTCTTTGGTTAGACAGGGGATAACCTAGCTTCTTGCTTTAGCAAGGCCAACAGCCGCCCACTTTCAACTACTTTCCCTCAGACTTGCCATTGGAGGCTCCCCCTTGACTCAATCTGTCGACTTCTCCTCCCAGGTGGACACATTCCTGCAGGAGTTGGCTGCCATCCAGCAGGTCGGCCCCAAGCGTATCGCCATTATCGGCAGCCGCCATGTGCCCATCGGTCATCAGTACTTGATCGAAACCCTCAGCTATGCGCTAGCTCTAACGGGTAACCGGATGTTGACTTCTGGCGCCACCGGTACCAATTTGGCGGTAATTCGAGGGGCAATGCGGGCGGATATCAATGCCTTGACGGTGATTCTGCCCCAGAGCATGGCCAAACAACCCTCTGAGTCTCGGGCCAGCCTAGAGCAGGTCATGAACTTGGTGGAGCATCCCGAACATGACCAGCTTTCTTTGGCAGAGGCCAGCTTGCTCTGCAACCAAGAGATCATCAGCAAGTGTCAACAACTGATCTGTTTTGCCTTTCATGACAGCACTACCCTATTGCAAGCCTGCCAGCACGCCGAAGATCAGCACAGGTTGGTGACTTTATTCTTCTTTGACTGAGATCTGCGAAGCAACAAAAGGGGGGTGAGCTAAATCTCCTTGTTTTCTTAACAGGTGGTAGGTCAGCATGTAGTTGCCTAGTGGAGTGGTTTGGCAGTCAGTCTTGTGAGTTCGTTGACATCCTCCCCGCCCTTGAAGGACGGGGAGGATGTCAACGATGGTGACGGCTAGTGCACCAGCTCAGTGGGGGGCGATGGCCAGCACTAGCCTCGTCACAGGATGGCCCTCTTCACTGAGATAAAAGTCAAGTTGTCCCCCCATTGCTCCAATTACCCGCTGACAGAGGCTGAGTTCTAGGCCAGGACTGGTGTTTAGCAGTTTGGGGGCCAAGGGATCCAAGCTGGTAAGCTCGGCTGACGGATCCTGCTGGAGAGCGGCCAGTAAAGGCTCTGGCAGAGATCCTGTATCTTGCAGAATGAGATCGGCGTAGCCCTCCTGCTGCTCCACCCATAGATCCAGGCGCGAGTCCATCGGACTTCGGGCTGTTGCCACCAACATGACCTCGTAGAGCACCATCTCGATTCGACCGGGATCCCCAGACAAGGCAAATTTTGTCTCCCCATGCACCTGCGGCCAAAGCTTGCGTTTTTGGATGATGGGCTCCAGACGCTGGAGGGTACGTCGGATCAGGGTGGCCACTGGCAAAATCCCCGACTCCGGTTGAGGCGTCCAGAGCTCCGAGCGCAGTAAGGATTGGGAAGAGGTGCCGGTCTCCTTCAGGGTGCGGGCAATCTCCACCACTTTTTGCCAGCGGGTGGACTCGGTGCCCGGTATTTCTGGAACCTGCCCCAAGCGGCGCAGCTGATCCATCAAGTTGGTTTGTAGATCCCCCAGCCGCCGATGCTTGTACCAGTTCAACTCTTGTAGGTCGGTCAGCTTGCGCTGTAGTCCCTGCACCCACAAAATCCGTCGCAATGTCCAGCAGCAGGTTTGGGCCAACAAGATCAGGGTTTCTTGGTGCGAGTGCTCCCACTCCGAATCCTCAGGTTTGGTCACAATTAAGATGCCAAGGGGTGGGATCCCTTCCCCTAGATAGCCCAGAGGGGTGACCAACAGACGAGTCAAGGGGGATGAGCTGGTCAGCCAGGTGCGCGTGGTAGCTACCAGATCAGCCTCTTTGAGATTGAGCAAGCCTGTCGCCGCTTGGACACATTGGACGATGAGGGGATCCCGGCGGGCATCCACTTGCGTCGTCCCGGTCAATTTTGCCTGCGGATCCCGGCTGTAAAAGAATACCGAGCCTTCGCTGCTGCCCGGATCCCATTGCACAATCACCGCCAAAGGTACCTCAAGGGCATGGGTAGCTGCTGAGAGAGTGGCACTGATCACCTCCGGCACCGTTTGCAAAGATTGCAACGGCAGTAGGGCCGCCATGGATCCCTGCCAGAGTTTTTCTTGGAGCTGAGCCGTTCTCTCCAGGCGGGCCATTTTCAGCACCACCCCCAATTGTTGGGCTAAGGCCCGCACTAAGCGACGCTCAGGACGTGTCCAAGCCCGCACCTGCTGATGTACCACCAGTACCAACCCCTCTACAGGGGGCGTCGCTGCCTCATCGGTATGGGCCAACATTAAAGACCGGATCTCCAAGGGTTCCAGCTCTCGCTGCCAACACAACAACCGCAAATCCTGCTGGTAGTTCTCCGCCACCAGAGCATCATCGCGACTCAGATCTTCCCAATCCTGATGGGTTAGGGCTCGAAAAGCCGGAGGAAAAGCAGTCTTGCTGATTTGCCAATGTTCCAGATAAACCGAAAACCCCTCTGGCTCACTCAAAAGGATGGCGATGCCCGCGATCTGCATCTGCTCCACAATGGTGCGCAAATGGAGGCTGATCCGTTGCTTCAAGTCGGAGGCATTATGGAGGGAATCCGCCAGGTCTTGAACCAAAGACTGCTTGGTTTGAATCTGGTTGATCTTGTCATCAAGTATGGCGATGGGCACCCCAAAGCCTAATAACGTCGCCGCTGACCCGATCATCTGCCGGTCAACATCCTCCCACAACCTTGCCCCATCAGAGATCGCCCAGATCATGCCCTGGAGTTCGCCCTCCACCAAAAGGGGCGCTGCTAATAGAGCTTGTGCCTTGAGCTGCTGCATCAACTTGGGGGGAACTTCTGAGCGGGTGGTGCCCATAGCCTCTGTGGTAGCCACGATCTGACCATCCTGGAATAGGGCATACATATCCCCCAACTCCCGCACCCCCAACACCTGCATGGAGGCTGGCTTTGCTCCCGATTTATGGGTGAGACTGGTCTTGCTCACCAGGTCGTCTATCGGGGATCCCCACAGCACAAACCGGCTCTGCTGCGGTTCAAATAAATACACCTGAATCCGCCGCAGGCTCAAGAATTCCTGGAGCGCTTGGGTGGCGATCTCAATGCGTTCCGTCAGGCTAGAGGCATCCCGCATCATTTGCAACATTTGCAGCAGCGGCCCCTCCAGATGCTGCTCTGTCTGCTCTTGCCATTTGTTTTCCAACTGCTGGAGCGAGGCGGCTAAGTGCTCCAACAGGATGCCGATCAGCGCCTTCTCTTCATCGGTGATCGTCACTCCCCAGACCTGGGATCCCAGCATCAAGACTCCCACACAGCGCCGCTCATAGCGAATGGGATAGATGATGCAACCTTGGATGCCTCCCATGGGCTGGGCCTGTTGCTGCCAGATGCCCATGCGGGTCTCTTGGGACATATCTGGCAGGCTGACAGGACGCTGCTCAATCACCACCTGCTCCAGGATCCCACCCGGCTGCAAGGAGATAACGCTATGCAAAAAACTGTCATCTTCAAGCAGCGTGACACCCCCTTGGCCCACAATCTGGTGGGTGTTGTAGTCATAGATGCCCAGCCAGATCAGCGGAGCCACAAAGACATGTCCCACAAACTGCAATGACAGCTCAATCAAAGGCTTGGGATCCTCTTGTTCCCGCATCCGTTGCAAGGTCTGTTGCAGAGCCTCCAGCGGTTGCTCAGATAGGAACTGAGGGGTCGTTGATTGAGTTGGGGCAGTATCAACCATGGCCAATCTCAAGGGGTAGACAGCGGGGTGCTAGCGTTTGACTTTTGGGGCGTTTGACTTTTGGGCGTTGCACTTTCAGGCGTTGCACTTTCAGGGTTGTCACGGAACTGGGGCTGGGTCTGAGGGAAGGGATCCCAGAGAGTCTACTTAGGATTCCAGTCTGTACCCTGTGGGGGAGGCAACCGCTCACCAGTCAACGGGCAATGTCTTGAGCATACCCACCCGTCATAGCATTAGGTCGTCAAACCTTAAACATTCAACTTGAGACCAGATGCTAGGTCTAAAATAAATCACAGCAGGATGCCCCTAAAGTCTTTTTTTTAACCTCTCCTAGATTGGGCTCTCCTGCTTTAACAAGGGATTGAGTAGGGATCCTGGTCAGTTTTTGCTCCCATCTCCCCTATCACGCCGTGGATCTGTTGGCCGGGCAGCCCGTTAGCCATTTTGTTCTACTTCAGCCAACAACTGATTGGATACATCCAAAAACAAGTCTCGATTTAGGTAAGAAAGGGTACCGACCCATTCCCCCAACTTGACCACATAAAACTCAGACAAGCTGGGGCGGCGCTGTAGATCTCGCGAATAGGCTTTGATCAAGCCGATCACTGACTGTCGCTTGACGATCGATCCATAGCGAGGATCGTCTTTGGCTCGCAATTTGTAAGTCACCCCAGTTTCGTCCCCTACCTCCATCTCAAACTGTCGTTCCCGCACTTCTTCAATGTAGATCTCACCATATTCATCCACTTTCTCCAATTCTTCGATTAGCACGGTTAGCCGCCGAACTTTCAGCACCTTACCAAAGAAGATGCCAGTATAAGGAATCTCTCGAAAGGCGATATTGCGGCGAGAAATCACATAAAGGGGGCCCCACAAGAAGGGGTAAAGCAGGGTCAAAAATCCCCCCAATAGCAAGAGCAAACTGAAGAATCCATCGTCGGGGAAGACATTGGAGAATAGCAGCAATCCCACCCCCACCAAAACGACCGTGATGATCCGTCCGGTGGTTTTGCGGGCATCGTTCCAGTAGGCCGAGTATTGCACCCCAGTGGGCACTATTGGGATCAAGGATTCCGCTTCGTCGGGGGTCAGTTCTAGCAGCATGGATCAAAGGAGCCGGGATTAGAGCAACCGGGACTGAGAAAGGTGAACATTGAGAACAATAGCTCTCGTCAGACTTGAGATCTTTCCCTATCCTAGGGGTTTCTGCCCTCTTTTCTGGATTCTGCTTCGTCATGAGTATTCCCCATGTGATGGCTCCGCGCCTGCTTCTCTTCACCTGTGCCGCTCGGGTGCTCTATCGCTCCAGTCAAGCTCTGTTAGTGGCAGGATCTTTGGAAGCAGACTTGCCGGTGGCCATTGAAGAGGCTCGCCAACAGGCTGAAATTAAGCTGGCTGCTGGGCTGGCGACTGAGGGCATCTCATTTTCAGAGGCAGAAGAGGGGATCCTGATGGATAGCCTGTTGCTGACGCCGCCATCCGAGGTGTTGGGGCTGATCCAAGACTGGATCGACGATGGCACGGGGCCAGATCTTGAAGGCTTTTTGGCCACAGCCGATCCCACCCAGACTGGGATCCTGCGGCTGCCCAAGCTGGTGGTATGCCCAGAAGCCCTCAAGCAGGTTTTAGAACGGATCTCGTTTGAGCCGGAGGACTTAGCTGCCCTCCAATCCAACTGGCAGGAGATGGAAGACCGTCTCAGCACCGCAGCCGCCCAACAGCAGATGGATCCCCAGCGGCTGCGGTCAAACGTTGCAGCAGCCTTAGCCCAGCTCAGCCCCAAGGCATTGCTGCTGTTGATACAGGACTATGGCTTGGAGGAGTCGATGCAACCGGAGCCTGATCCACCGCCCCAGCAGGACACTCTCAATGTGGTGGGGCCGTTGCTCTTCCTGGAGATCGCTGAT
>JBHJNR010000062.1:0-7247 GCA_050330615.1 Cyanophyceae cyanobacterium | reverse complement strand
ACGGGGGTGCGGATATCCAGCACCGATACGTGATCTCGAGGTGCCCCCATGCCCACAAAGATATCTTGGTACAGGGTGCCCAAGACATCCGGGATCCCGGATGCTGATGGGATGATCACAATCACAGCCTCAGATCCGCCGGCCCGACGAAAGAACTCCCAGAGGATCTCTTTGTCATTTTCTTTGTCTTCGGCTCCACCCACAGCAAGGATGTCGGATCGCGTCATGTCGACTTTGGGCATTGGGCTTGATTCAACGGCGTGAGAGGTGATGGATTCGGCTGGACTATCTGCTTCATCCTGCAGAGATGAGCCATGCCTCAAGGCGCGAATAATGGTATCAAGATCGAGGTTTGCGGACATCAAGGCTGCAGGGTCAGTATCAAAGTCTATGCTACACGGGATGAGGGATTCAGTTTACCTCGCGGTTTACTCTGGTCGGTTTACCCTTGGCACTGGGTTTAAGGCCCCGCCCTCCTAGGGTGGATTTATCCTCCGGCATGATAGGATAAAGCCATGCTAATCAGGGAAGCCAAGCTATCGGGAGGAGATGAGCAGTTCGCCAAGATTGATGAGGCGATCCGCACAGCTCAGTGTGTCCGCAACCGCTGCCTCCGTCATTGGATGGAGAACAAAGGGGTGGGCAAGTTCGACCTGCAAAAGCTCTGTGCTGCCCTGGCTAAAGATCCCGACCAGCCGTGGATGGGGTTGCTTAATTCTCAGGCACGGCAAGCATCAGCAGAGCGGGCATGGCAATCCATCAGCTCATTTTTCCGCCGCTGCAAAGAGGGGGCACAGGAGAAGGGCTATCCCAAGTTCAAGAAGCACAGCCGCTCGGTGGAGTACAAAACATCAGGGTGGAAACTATCCGGGGATGGGATGACTATCACCTTCATAGATGGCTTTCGGGCTGGGTGCTTTGGTCTGTGGATGGATGGTGAGGCCCGCGCTCTGGTGCTGGGCTCAAAGATCAATCGGGTCAGGGTGGTGCGTCGTGCCGATGGGTACTATGCCCAGTTCGCCCTTGATAGGGAGCGGGAAGAGGATGGTCAGTACACGGGATCCGTGGTGGGCATCGACCTGGGTCTGAAATACTTCATCAAAGGCTCTGACGGGGTGGAGGTGGAGTGTCCCAAGTTCCTGAGGAAGGGTCAGAAAAAGCTCAAGCGGGCACAACGCCGTCTATCCAAACGCTTCCAAAAGGGGGCAAAACGGCAGAGCAAAAACTACCATAAGCAGCGGCAAAAGGTGGGTAAAGTCCATCTAAAAGCCCAACGCCAGCGCAAAGACTGGGCCATTCAACAGGCTCGGTGCGTGGTCAAGTCTAACGACTTGGTGGCCTATGAGGATTTGAGGGTGGGCAATCTGGTGAGAAACCATCATCTGTCCAAGTCAATTAGCGATGCCGGATGGAGCCAGTTCACTGGTTGGCTGGACTATTACGGCAGGCTGTGGGGCAAGGTGGTGGTCGGGGTCAATCCCGCTTTCACCAGCCAGGACTGCTCTGGGTGCGGGCACCGCAGCCCTAAGTCCCTGTCCACCCGCACCCATGCTTGCCCCCGCTGTGGGTTGGTGATGTGCCGGGATGGGAACGCCGCGCTAAATATCCTCAAGAGGGGATTGGCGATGGTGAGGAGTGAATGGAACCGTACCGTAGGGCATACGGAAACGGGGCTAGAAATAGCCGCAACGTCTGGGGACATAAACACCGCTGGATGGGTGGGGCAACCCATCGATCTAAGTGTTGTGGATGAGCCAGAAAGAACAGGCCGTGTAGACCCGAGGTCATGCGAAGCGGCTGTTTGAATCCTCGGCCTTATAGGCCGGGGAGTATGTCAACTCTTTGCCATATCCCCCAACTGTTCCTGAAACCGGAGTTGAGATTCCTCTAGCCGTCTGGACAGGTTAGAGATGCTCTCGGCACTCACCACCGCCACCCGTTCGATAGCACTAGCCAGTCGATCAAAGCGTTCCTCATCGGTCATGGGGAGCCTCTCAACATCTGAACATGTCTAAGTAACATTCATCCTAGCGAATCAGTGGGCATGACTGTGATAGGCTCCGGGATCCGGCTCAAAGGGGGCAATCTGTTCAGTCACCTCCATCCCCAAATGCTCCACCAACAAATGCTTGAGCACGGGATCTGGTTCCAATTGCAGCCAGTCTATAGAGATCTGAAGGGCCACATGCCGGTTGCCAAGGTGATAGGCCGCCCGCAATAGAGCCAAGGGATCCCGACTGCTGACCCGTAAGACAGGTTCCTGTAGGGCAACAATCTGCACCCAAAAATCCTGCGCAGGGGAGGTAACAAACGAGTTGGGCTGGAGCACATTGCCTCGGGCCAGCTCCAGTTTGACCAGTTCTCCTGAGACCGTGGTGTAAGTCCGGCGGCCATGGCGGCGTTCGTCAGCCGTGAGCTGAAGCAAACCATCCGGGATCCCATCAAACCCGCCTGGTTCCACATACTGGGTCAACACCACCATGCTGGGATCCCTCAAAAGAGAAAATACCGCTGCGCCATTGGCAACACGGTAGCAGGCTCGCAGGTGAGCAACTCCCCATCTGCCCGCACTTCGTAGCTCTCAGGATTGACCTCGATCTGGGGCAGTGCATCGTTCAGCTTCAGATCAGTTTTGCGCAACTGGCGAGTAGCCATAACGGGTTCGATCTGGTGCTGGAGGCCAAGCTGCGAAGGGATCCCCGCTTCGATCCCCACCTGCGACAGAAAGGTTAGGGAGGTAGCCCCAATTGCGCCACCAAAACTACCGAACATCGGTCGCATGTAAACCGGCTCAGGGGTAGGGATACTGGCATTGGGATCCCCCATCTGCGCCCAAGCGATCAGGCCCCCTTTAATCACGATCTCAGGCTTGACCCCAAAGAAGGCGGGTTTCCACAAGCACAGATCCGCCAGCTTGCCCTCGGCTACGGATCCCACCACATGGGCGATGCCGTGTACTAAGGCGGGGTTGATAGTGTACTTAGCGATATAGCGTTTGGCCCGAAAGTTATCGTTGCGGGATTGGTGATCCACCGCATCCGCATCTCCACTACCAGGGCTAAGCCAGCCCCGCTGCACCTTCATCTTGTGGGCGGTCTGCCAGGTGCGGCAGATCACTTCTCCCACCCGGCCCATCGCTTGCGAGTCGGAGGCGATCATGCTGATGGCCCCCAAGTCATGCAGAATATCTTCGGCAGCGATGGTCTCACGGCGGATGCGCGATTCGGCAAAGGCCACATCCTCAGGGATCCCTGGATCCAGGTGATGGCAAACCATCAACATATCCAGGTGCTCGTCCAGGGTATTGAGGGTGTAGGGCCGAGTCGGGTTGGTGGAAGAGGGCAACACCGAGGCTTGACCACAGACCTTGAGGATATCTGGCGCATGGCCACCCCCCGCCCCTTCGGAGTGGTAGGTGTGGATGGCTCGATCTTTGAAAGCGGCGATAGTGTTTTCCACAAAGCCCGCCTCATTGAGGGTATCGGTATGGATGGCCACCGCCACATCAAACTGGTCAGCCACGGTCAAACAGGTATCGATAGCAGCTGGCGTGGTGCCCCAATCTTCATGCAGTTTGAGACCGATGGCTCCGGCTTGAATTTGTTCGATCAGACCCTGCGGCTGGGCACTGTTGCCTTTGCCCAAGTAGCCCAGGTTCATCGGGAACGCATCGGCCGCCTGCAACATCCGCCAGATATTCCAGGATCCGGGGGTACAGGTGGTGGCGTTCGTGCCGGTAGCAGGCCCAGTACCGCCCCCCAGCATGGTGGTGATGCCAGACGCGATGGCGGTCTCGATCTGTTGGGGACAAATAAAATGAATGTGAGAGTCAATGCCCCCCGCCGTCAGGATCATCCCTTCCCCGGCAATTGCTTCGGTGGCGGGGCCAATGATGATATCGACCCCATCTTGGGTGTAGGGGTTGCCTGCCTTGCCGATTTTGACAATGCGTCCATCTTTGATGCCAATGTCGGCTTTGATGATGCCCCACCAATCCAGAATCAGGGCATTGGTGATCACCGCATCCACCGCGCCATCGGCCCGCGAGATCGGAGATTGACCCATACCATCCCGGATCACCTTACCGCCGCCAAATTTGACCTCATCGCCGTAGCGGGTCAAATCCTGCTCCACCTCAATGATCAGCTCGGTATCTGCCAGCCGGATCCTGTCCCCCACCGTCGGGCCATAGGTATCGGCATAGGCGCGCCGACTCATGCGATAGCTCACAAGACACTCCTGTGTAACGAAAAGTTTGATAAACCTAACCCAGGCTAAGTACTACGTTGGGAAAGCAAAGCCCTTAGCGCATGTAAGTGTATGTAGACAAGCAGCAGATAAGTGGCTTACGGCTAACAGTGTTCTAGAGTGATAATACCTCCATTTGGGAGAGCCAAAGACTTCTTCACGGAATCATACCTAGATGTTGACTCGTCTTAAAGTCTCCGGTTTCAAAAACCTAGTGGATGTCGATATCCGCTTTGGCCCCTTCACTTGTATCGCTGGGGCAAATGGGGTCGGCAAATCTAATCTGTTTGATGCTATTCGCTTTCTCAGTGCCTTGGCAGAAATGCCCTTGATCGAAGCAGCTCTATCTGTTAGAGATGAACAAAATAAAACTGGAGATATTCGCAGCCTTTTTCATCAAGCCGGTACAACTTATGATCCTCATATCTTATTTGAGGTAGAGATGATCGTTCCCTATGAGGCTGTTGATGAATTAGGTCAGCGAGCAAAGGCTAGCATTACGTCTCTCAGGTATACTTTGTCTCTTACTTTTCGAGAAGATGGGACTACCCATCCTTTGGGATCCCTAGAAATACAGAAAGAAGAACTCATTCATATCAATCGAAGTGATGCAAGCAAGCATTTTTTGTTTCCTCATATCCCCAAAACATGGAGAAATACAGCTATAAAGGGAGAACGTCGCTCCCCCTTTATTTCTACAGAGGATAGGGAAACAGGGCGAGTTATTAACCTTCATCAAGATGGAGGTAGTCGCGGTAAACCTACTGCTCGACTTGCATCAAGTTTACCAAGGACAATTCTTTCTGCTACTAATGCTGCTGAGAGTCCAACGGCATTAGTGGCTCGAGAAGAAATGCGTTCTTGGCGTTTGCTACAGCTTGAGCCTTCGGCCCTCAGAAAACCAGATAATGCTTTTACTGCTTCTACTAGCCTCAGCGCAGATGGCTCTCACCTCGCTGCGACACTCTATCACTTAGCAAGAATGCCCCTACATAACCAGAATGGCTCTCCTGAAGTAAGGGCTGAACAAGTATATGCTCAGGTGGCCAATCGCTTGTCAGAACTCATTGAGGATGTAGGGAAAGTTTGGGTGGAACGAGATGATCGCCGGGAGCTACTAACTCTGATGGTAGAAGATCGTGAAGGAACAGCCTATTCTGCCAGGGCCTTATCAGATGGAACCTTGCGATTTTTAGCTTTAATCGTTTTAGAATTAGATACACGATCTCAAGGAGTTCTGTGTCTAGAAGAGCCGGAAAATGGTATTCATCCTGAACGTATTCCCAAGATTCTAGAGCTTCTTCAGGATATAGCTTGTGATCCCAATGAGGAAGTTGGCTTTGACAATCCTCTTCGCCAAGTCATCATCAATACTCATTCTCCTGCTGTTGTACAGCAAATTTTAGATGAAAATTTAATCGTTGCTGAACTGAAAAGCACTTTACGAGAAGATAAACGTTTCAAGCGAGTTAACTTTGCCTTTTTGCCAGATACTTGGCGACAAATTAAAACTTTAGAGCCTGAATGTAATAATACTGTTTCCAAAGGCAAACTACTATCATATTTGAATCCTGTTCCCTACTCGATGGATCAGCAAGATTCATCGACAAGACCCAGAAGAGTAGTGGACAGACCGGATCTCAGCCTTTTGATTCCAGGACTAGCAGAGCACTTCCAATGAGTGAAATCAGATTTACTCTTTTATCTGAAGGTTCATCAGATAAAGTCCTTTTGGCTATCTTGCGATGGCTACTACAACAACACTTTGAAAAGTATGAGATTCAGGCGGAGTGGGCTGATCTATCAAGACTACCCAATCCGCCTAAGACTCTAGATGCCCGCATCCACATGAGTTTAGAACTGTATCCTTGTGATGTTCTCTTTGTTCACAGAGATGCCGATAATCAAGGATGGGAAAAACGGTGGAAGGAGATTAGTCAAGCCTGGGAGCTGATAAACAAATCAGGAGAATGCTCAGCCAGCTTAGTCCCTGTGATCCCAATCCGGATGACTGAGGCATGGTTGCTATTTGATAAAGGTGCCATTCGTCGAGCTGCCAGTAACCCAAGAGGACAAGTCGATCTAGATATGCCTACTCTCAAAACTCTTGAGGGGATACCGAATCCTAAACTAACACTTCAGAATCTACTCAAACGAGCTAGTGAAGCTTCTGGTCGGAAACTCAAACGCTTTAATGAACGTTCTAGCACCTGTGTTGTGAGAATAGCTGACTCAATTGATGATTTTTCTCCACTACGTTCCCTAACTGCTTTTCAACGATTGGAAGGCGATATTAGGAAGCTAGCTCTATCTCAAACTGGCCTTGAGCCAGGATTTTAATCACTCCTGACTTGAGTTTTAGCTAGAAGAGCGAACTATCACCTTTGAGATCCTTGCTAATCAATTGATCCTTCAATCAGGGCATTAAACCCATACACCCGCCGCTCGCCACCATAGGGCACCAGCCGCACCGTTTGGGTATCCCCAGGCTCAAACCGCACAGCTGTCCCCGCCGGGATATCTAGCCGCATCCCCCGCGCCGGTTCCCGCTCAAATAATAAGGCGGCATTGGCTTCAAAAAAATGAAAATGGGATCCCACCTGCACAGGCCGATCCCCACTGTTGGCCACCTCCAGCTCAATGGCCTCTTTGTGGGGGTTGAGTAGAATCTCCCCCTCCGCCGGAAACACTTCACCTGGGATCATGGGCAGCACATCATTAGCAGGGACAAGTTGATGTGATTCTACATTGACATCCTCTCCCAGCAACCCTGTCGGGTATGCAGTGAGATTCCCCGGATCGCTCCTGGGATTTCCTGCTTCACAGATTGTGAGCTAGGTGAGTTGCCTCAACCCCCGCCAGACCATCTCCACAGGCAATTTATTTAACGTCAACCCTGTGCCCCAGGGCGGACAAGCTCAAACAAAGGTTTGATGATTGCACCAGCGAACTTTGCAGCTACGTTTCTGCCCTCGGAGTCCAGTCATGGATATCCTGCA
>JBHJNR010000061.1:0-5965 GCA_050330615.1 Cyanophyceae cyanobacterium | reverse complement strand
CCCGCATCTTGAATCGCCTTGGCCAAGCAGTGATTTTTGACCATATTTTTGAGTCTCAAGTCCGCTGCGCACGGCCTTTGGCCTACGTAGACAACCAAATCGTTAGATTGGATGACGCTGAGAGCCAGTCTAAGGTCACTTCTACCACCGAGCCGCCATCTTCGGGCACCACCCGCGTCGAGAGCACCACGCTTCGAGCAGTGGGATCCCCGCTAAAGACCCCTTGGGGAAAGCCGCTACCCCCACCCGGAATGCCCCCAACGCCAGCGGATCCCCCGTTCCCGCCGCAAGCGGCCAAAAGGGCAGCACTGCCCCCCCCAAGTAAGCAATTGCAAGGCAAAACGACGGGAACGCAAGTTGGCACTCATGAGCGGGATCCTGCAATATCAAGAAGATGCCCCTAGTCAAGCATGGGTGGGGTAGAGAGAAGATTATGACTGGGGGATCCCGAGGTTAAGCTTTGGTTCCAATAGCGAGTAAATCAGATCTCAGCAGACGATAAGGTGAAGAAGCCCGCTTTTTGCCCATAGTTGCCATCATCATGACCCAGGATCCCTTGCCACTGGCTCCCGACCTTCTATCAGACCCACAAGGGATCCCTGCTGCCTCAGAGTGGGAGGCTCAGCGCCCCAGTTGGGACGAATATTTTTTGATGATGGCCAAGTTGGCTGCCACCCGATCCACCTGTCTGGCCTTTCCGGTCGGAGCGGTGATCGTCAAAGATCGGCAGGTGTTGGCCACAGGGTACAACGGCCCTCCCTCGGGATCTCCCCACTGCACCGCCCAGGGCTACTGCTACCCCGGTCTAAGTAGTTGTGCCGCCAGCAGTACCTTGCCCTCCCGAGCTGTTCATGCCGAAGCCAATGCCATTGCCCAAGCTGCCCGCCACGGCATTAGCACCAATGGAGCCCGCATTTATGTGACGTTGGAGCCCTGTTTATCCTGTCTCAAACTACTGATCTCCGCCGGGATCCGCGAGGTTTTTTATGAGATGACCTATACCCAAGGGGGCAAAGCTCAAGTGCGAGATGGTTTTCTAGAACTGGGGTTGGTCAGGATGGAGCACATCCAACTGCGCCCCTCCATTGCTCAACACTCAGCTCACTACCTGCTCAACCCCACATCAGTAGCACGAGCCACCACCTTTTCGGTTTGATGATGCACTTCAGATTTGGATTGGCGGTCTCATTCCAAATAAACCCGTAGTTCCTCTTCGATGCTGGGCAGACTGATGTCCTCTTGGGTGAGGTGCTGAAGGTCTTGAACCTGGGCTTCTAAGGTGGCGATTCGTTCCTGTAAATAGGCGCGGATCCCATCGGTGCCCAAACGAACACAGCTACGGCAGGCCTCTCCAAAAATGCGCCCTTCATGGTCGTAGACCACCGCCAGCATGGCCTGTTGGCCACGGGTGACTGTGGGGGCAAATCTCTGCCCACAGATCACACAAGGCACAGGGGTTTGAGTCCCGTAGATGCAGGGTTCCCAGACGATCTTCACCTAGCGTTCTCCCCTCACCTCCAAGGGGACAGATCCAGCTCCTGTCTCGATCATGGTGCGATAGGTGAGACTGGCTGCCACTTCAATCGATTTGGCAGCATCCCGAAAGTAAAAGCCGCTTTCTTCGTCTGCAACACTGGGATCCGGTTTTTCCAGCTTGGCCTTGGCCTGGACATTGCAGTACATCGCCAGCCCCACCAAGACTTCCGATAGCCCATGCTGCTGCACTAGACGTTCCACATCAGCCAAGAGATCTTTGATCAGAGCATCTCCAATTGGTTCGGGCAGGCTACTCAGGTCATGCATGAGGGATCCGGGAATGGCGTTCTAGGGTGGAGCAGTGAGTTAAATCAAGCCTGCTACATAGTGTCTACCCTAATGGACATTGAGACAGAGATCTAGAGAATAGATGCTCAGTCCTGCCGAGGCGGGATCCCTTCTAGGGCGATAATCTCCTGGAGCACCGACCGGACAATGGGTGCGGCCACTGAGGATCCATAGGCATCATCTCCACGCGGTTCATCCACCACCGCCAACAGTACATAATCCGGCTCCATCGCGGGGAAATAAGCCACAAAGCTGGTGATCCGTTTGCCAGGTAGATAGCCCCCCCCTTGCGGATTGGCCTTTTGGGCTGTGCCGGTCTTGCCACCAATCTCATAGCCTTGGATGTAGGCATTATGCCCCGTGCCAAAATCCACCACATCCCGCATCTGGGCTCGCACCATCTGGGTGCTGGCTTCCGAAAGCACACGGGGATGCTCAGGGCGAGAGGGTTGCCAAACCAACTGGTCGGTATCACGTCCCACCAATCCCCGCACCACATGAGGAGTGATTTTATAGCCGCCATTGGCAATGGTGCTATGGAGTACGGCTAGTCCCAAAGGCGTAAGGGAAAAGCCCTGGCCAAAGGATGTGGTGGCCCGTTCGATGGCGACCCGCTCAAACTGACCTTGAGCTTTGAGCAAACTGCGGGGTTCAAACGGCAGATCCACCCCTGTGGGTCGACTTAGACCCAAATTAACCAGACTTTGGTAATACTGACGAGGGGCTGTTCGCTCCATCAAATGAACCATACCGACGTTACTAGACTGTGTCAGCACGTCTGTCACCGATAGCCAGCCCGCTGCCCCCCGAAAAGCGTAGTCATGATTTTGAACTGGCCACCCTCCAATGATGAGGCGGCCCTCATCATAGACGGTGGCATCGGCGCGAAAAGCTCCCAACTCCAGACCAATAGCGATGTTGATCGGCTTGAAGGTGGAGCCAGGTTCATACAGATCCGCTACAGCCCAATTGCGAAAAATCGCCGGATCATAGCCGTCGAAATAGCGATTGGGATCATAGGTGGGCTCCGTTACCAGCGCCAGGATCTCTCCTGTATTGGGCTGAAGGGCAATGACGGTACCTCGTTGTGCCCCAAATTGATCAAGCTGAGTGCGTAATGCCAATCGAGCCGCCCGTTGCAGGCGCATATCCAGGGTGAGCTGCATCACCGTTTCGCTGGACTGCTGCATGAGGGTTTCGGGCACCTCTGCTGCCAGCAACCGACCATATCCATCACGGGGGACGATCATCGGTTGAATGGTGCGCTCTAACAGTCCCTGCTGGGCAAATTCCAGACCAGCTTGGCCCACATGATCCAAGTCCACATAGCCCACCACCTCAGCCGCCATCTCCTTCTGGGGATAGACCCGCTGTCGCTCACTCACTAACTCCAGTCCATCAAAGTAGAGAGCTTCAATCTGATCGGCCACATCCACTGGCACCCACCGCTCTAGCCGAATGGCAGTGGGGCCACCGGAGATCAGCTGCTGGAGGATATCAGCCTCTCCCCGTTTGAGGATAGGAGCGAGAGCGGTGGCGATCTGAGCGGGTTGACGGTCTTTGAATAAGCTGGGGTGGGCCCACAGGGTGTAGGCGGGCCGATCCACTGCCAGCAGCTCCGCCCGTTGGTTGGCGACAGACTGGCGATCCACAATCGAGCGGCGGGGGATGAAGGGCCGCAGATAAGCCTGTTGTTGAGCCTGTGCCCAACGGGCCAACTCGGGGCCTTGGGTGATCTGCAGATTTACCATGCGGTAGCTGAGCCCCATCAGACTGAGGATCAAAAAGCTACCCATTAACCACGTCCGCAGAGCTATCTGTCGCCCAGGAGGAGCCTTGCGACCCAAAATGGTCTGGCTCCAGTGGACAAAGAGATCAAGTAGCGTGCCCAGAGCGATCCAAACTGGGTCTGGCGAGCGGCGGGGATCCCTGACTGGGTTGGAACGCGGTGACCTGGGCTGGCGTCCCAATCGGGATCCCCTAGATGGGGGTGGCATTGATTTGGCTGTGGTTCTAGCCGCCATATCAATCCTCGGTCAATCTCTCTTAATGAGTCTGGGCTAGCCGCGATGGCCAGCACTACGGGTGGTGGTGCCTATGCAGATTTATCGTAGCAGTCCTCCGTCTGAGGATTGAGGGATCCCTAGAGTTGGGGTTTACAGAATGTATTACTGCCCAGCTTCGCCTCGATCTAGCGTTGGGATCCCACCAATACCGTTCGCAGCAGATGGGCCGCTTCCCGTTGGATCCAGCGAGAGGCCAACTCACTGCCTAGCTTTTGGGCTTCGGGACGGGCGGCAATCTTGAGCATCGCAGGGATCATCTCCAATGGCTCAAAATGAGGATTCTGTTGTAGCAATCCCCAGATCCGTTGCAGATTATCAGCTTGGGATCCCTGGGGCTGAGCAGAGGATCCCTTGCCATTGGAATGGGGCTGAGCTGATGAGCCCGAGGCAAAGATCACATCTGGCAACCGATTCCGCAAGAAAGCACCTCGGTCAGAAAAGATAAAATCTAGGGCTTTTTCGAGGGATTCTTGCAGTTCAAATTCATCGCTATTGGAGGCATTACGGAGGAGATTCTCTAGCCGAGTCCAACGAAATTCCCCTTGATTAAACAGCAATTCTTGCAAGGATTCCCGTAGCTCAGGAGCGGGATCTGTCAATAGACGACCGGCCACATAGGGATAGGCCACACTCAATACCTTGAAATTGGGGTCGATGCCTATGGCGATGCCATCGAGCGTGACCAACGACCGAATGATCAGGGCATAGTAGGCGGGTACCCGGAAAGGATAGTCATACATTACCTCTGAGAGCTTATCGGTGATGCTCTTGAAGTTGAGTTCCGCCACACTGGCTCCCATCGCCCCCTCAAACACCTCCGCCAAAGCAGGGATGATCGGTGTCAGGTCAGCGTCCTCACTCAAAAAACCTAGATCCACATAGTCCTTGCCCAACCCTTGAAAATCACGATTGACCAGGTGGATGATGGCCTTGAGCAAGCCATATCGCTGGAAGGGCAACACCGTGCTCATCATGCCAAAGTCAATGTAGGCCAAGCGGCCATCCCGCATCGCCATCAGGTTGCCAGGGTGGGGATCTGCATGAAAGAAGCCATTATCCAGCAGTTGACGCAAAGAGCAATTAACGCCGATTTCAATCAGCTTACGGCCATCCAAGCCAGCTGCTTTGATCTTCTCCAGATTGGTCAGTTTGATGCCGTCGATCCACTCCATGGTCAGAACGCGACGACCCGTGTATTCCTCATAAATTTGAGGGATATAGATGGGCAGATGGCCATACAACTTGGCAAACTTATTGGCATTAGCCCCCTCCGCCATATAGTCCATTTCTTCAAACAGTTTGCTGGCAAACTCTTCTACGATGGCCACCAATTCGCTGCGGATTCGGGGGAAGGTTTTTTGCGCCCAAGCAGCCAAAGCCCGGACGATATACATATCCAATGAGATCCGTTCCAACAGGTCAGGCCGCTGGACTTTAATGGCCACTTCTTCGCCCGTTTTGAGCCGACCACGATAGACCTGCCCCAAGCTAGCTGCTGCGATCGGAGACGGGGTCATTTCGGCATAGATATCTAGGGGATCCTGACCCAGTTCATCCCGAATCAATTGAAAGGCAATCTGGTTGGAGAAGGGAGGCAGCTCATCCTGTAATTTGACCAATTCTTCCAGAAAAACAGGGGAGACCAGATCGGGTCGGGTGGAGAGAGCCTGACCAATTTTGATCGAGGCTGGCCCTAAATCAGTCAAAATCTCCCGCAACCGAATGGCATAGAGACGACGATTGCGGCGGTTGTTTTCCCAGAGGCGATCCCAGACCCACCCGATCAACAGGCGGAGAAAGGGGGCGATGACATTCCAGATCCGACCCCAGACCATGCCCCGTTTGCCCCGAAACTGGTCTGCCAGAGCTGCTGGGTCATAGCGCAGAACAGGCGGACGGATGCGGTGGGCGGTTGTAGGGGCTGCCGACACAGCAGACTGGGATCCCTTGTTTTGGCCAAATCCATCTCCCAGCACCGCTTTGCCGTTGAGGGATCCCGACAGTCCGGGCGTGCCCACTCCAGGGCTAGCAGTCCCAGAGCTGGCTATCCCCGTTTCCGGCCCAGGATAGGGAGA
>JBHJNR010000060.1:0-11701 GCA_050330615.1 Cyanophyceae cyanobacterium | reverse complement strand
AAGAACAGCGGGTAGGTGCTGATCTTCGCCAACTGGTGGGTCTCTTTATTAATGACTCTCTGGATGCAGGATCCCAGGCGGGGGCGGTCAACTACAACGAGCTGTATCAACAGGTGTTAGCCCGAGGCTACAGCAATACCCAGCCTACTCAGGAGATCGAGTACGAAGTCATTATCGAGACCCTGGAGCAGTATGGGGATCCCGTCGATCAGTTTTTGCGGCCAGAGGCTTTTCGAGCTTTGCTGAGTCAGGCCCGGACGCCGCTGGAGAGTCGGATCTTGGGCACAGGGGTCATGTACTTTCGGATCCCGGAGCTAACCCCTGCCACTCCGCAGCAGATCCGGCGTGCCCTCTATCTGGAGGACTATTCCCAAGGGATCCTGTTGGATCTGCGGGGATCCACGGGCTATGACCCCCAGGTGATCGCCGATGTGGCCCGTCTGTTTTTGCCGCGCTCCATCACCAATTTGGTGGTGACCGAAGATCGGTTTGGGGAGCTGACCACCTGGAATAGCCCGGAGCTACCAATTGGAGCGGGGGTGCCTTTGGTGGTGTTGGTGGATGGCCAGACTCGACAGGGGGCCGTGTTATTGGCGTCCCAACTGGCGTCCAGCGGTCAAGTGGCCATTTTGGGGCAGCCCACCCAAGGTACCGATCGCCAGACCCGCTTCTTTTTATTACCCTCTGGGGCGGCGGTGGAGATGGCGGTGGGGCGCTGGCGCACCGGCGAAAATCGCCCGATTGTGGATGGCTTGACCCCGATGCAATCCATCTCAGGATCGGATGGGGACTGGCTTAATGCCGGACTGCGGACTTTGGCCAGTCTGCCCGCCCGCAGTCGCCCAGCCCAGCAACGGCAGGAGTCCATTATGGTGTCGCTGGCAGAACGGCGGGTGGGACGTTTTGAGTTAGGTCTCGATACTCGCAATGTGGACACCACTGTCTTGGGCAATGTGGATAGCATCGCTGGCACCTCGCGGGCCAATGTCTTTCAGCCCAATAGTGATCTCAAAATCATCTATATCGATGACTATATTTTGTTTAACTATCGCAATCCGGGCATTGTGGATAGCTTCTATGCTGACCGGATCTATACCACTCAGGCCAATGCTCAAACCCCGGAAGGGATCCGTATGGGATCTACGTATCGAGAGGTGACCCAAGTCTATGGTCCGCCGGGCGAAGGGGGCTACAACGAGGTGGTACCTTTTCCGATCGGGAGCCGCGAGGTGGCCCGTGAAGATCGCTACTACGTCAACTACGACAGCTTGGGCATAGCTTTTGCGTTTGAGGTGGGATCCAATCAGGTGGTGGCTATTGGGCTGTACAAACCTGGTAGTTGATGCTCGGGGCTAACATCCAATGATCAGCGCTATCCCTGACTCCGAATCAAGTCAGAATGGGGGTTAATCCCTTCTGCTGGTGGTCTTTTTTTTTAATTGCCTGGTCTTATAGAAGATTCTGAGGACTTGATAAGGGGTGAGCCTGACCTGAAGCCAGCCACGAGAACGCCAGCCGACGCGATCAAATCGTAGCTGTATCCGTGATGCCAGGGGCAGGGGTAAGCCACCCAGAAAGCCAATCCACTGGCCCGTCAGGGCGGGATCCCTCAACCCAAGTTCCAGCCAACCTTCTACGGTCACTTGGCGAGAAAGCTGGCCAAAAGACTGATCAGGGGGCTGAGCAGCAATCAGATGTTTGATCGTAGGGAAGAGGTTTTGGTTGATCAGAACAGAGGGATCCCTGTTCCAAGTCTGGGATCCCTGCCAATAGAACCATTGCCACCCATAGCGACGAGCCTGCACGTGAATAGCAGCATTAAGCCAGCGGATCTGAAGCCAAACCACCAGGGATCCCCCCCACGGTTTGCGCCATTTCAAGTACAGATCACCGGGGATCCAGAGCAATGCAGCCACCAACAGTCCCAGGAGGCCAACGCCACTGATTCCAATCTGTACCATCGGCTCATCGTTAGAGGTGAGTGAAATTATAGGGAGCCGTGAAATTGTTGTACCGAATCCGCAACCGCCCTTGAAACTTTTGATCTAAAGTATCGACTCTATGAGCAAACTCAGCTTCAGCATCCCACTCAATCAAAAAAGCCCCGTTATAGGCCATGTTTTCCGTCAGCAGTTCGCCTTCTACTCGGTCGCTGCTGAGGGGACTCAGATCGTCGACAAACGCATCCACAATCGCCTGCCGCCGCTGTTCCAACAGTTGCTCTAATTCTTGGCCAATCTGAACCACAGCATCCAACCCTAGGGGCTTACCCGTCATCGCATCTCGCCGTTGTTGCAGATCGAGATTCTCAGCCAAGCCCAATTGCAGCTCTTGTTCGGGATTCCAGAAAACTTTGATGCCGACCTCTCGTTTACCCTCAAGATGGGCCAATAGGTCTAGTAGCTCTGCTTGTTTTGGATCCAAAAGATCTTGTTTAAATTGCTGCCAATTGGAAGCCACCAACCCAAACTGAAGGGGCAATAGGGCGGGATGTCCCTCCGTCATCACCTTTTCTAATACCGTTTCATGGGCTAGCAAATTGGCCCGACTAGCTAAATACCTATCCTGCTGAGCCTCACTAAAAATCACCACAAAGGGATCCATGACTTTGAGTTGAACCGGCTGTTTATCCAGCCCATTGACAGAAAGATGGCGTGGCATGGGGAGAGGAATCAGGCCATAAAGATAAAGTCCGGTCATAAAAAAGCTCTCCGGCTGTTGGTGGGTTGGAGTGGCGATGCTGGGGTGCGGCGGGCATCCCCAATTAACCAACTCAAATCGGTTTCTTCTGTATCAATGGTCTCACCATCCGATGAGATACAGTATTTCCCCAACACCATCTGCTGCCGCAGGGTCACTCCACGGGCGATTTGAGTGTAGTTAAAAATAACACTTTGATCGACAATGCAACCCTCATTCAAAACACAGCCCATACCAATCGATGTCGGGCCGATGATCTTGACACCATCGGCAATCTGAGAGCTAGATCCGATATACACGGGTGGCGTAATATTGACTCGATCCCAGTTGATTTTGAGGTTGACTCCTGTCCAGATGCCTGGGGCCACCTGCTGTCCAGGGATCTTCACCCCCGTCACCTCTCCTCGCAAAATCTTATGGATGGCCTCGTAGTAATCAGGGGTCTGACCAATATCCACCCATTGAAAATCCGCCTCAACCCCATAGAAGGGCACCCCTGATGCAACCAGCTGGGGAAACAAATCGCCTCCGATATCATAGGCTTGTCCGGATGGAATATAGTTGAAAATCTCAGGCTCAAAGATATAGATGCCCGTATTGATCAGATTGCTCAAAGCTTCCTGTTGAGAAGGCTTTTCCTGAAAGGTTTGAATGCGACCCTCGGCATCTGTCACTACCACCCCGTAACTGGAAACCAGCTCCGGCTCCACCTTGCGCAAGATAACCGTTGCCATTGCCCCTTTGCGCCAGTGATGCCGCAGCATCTCAGTGATATCGAGATCGATTAAAGCATCTCCACACAGCACCACGAAGGTGTCATCAAAAAAGCCTGAAAAGTCTTGAATCTTTTTGAGACCCCCAGCCGATCCTAAGGCTTGGGCAATGGGTTCGCCCCCTTCAAAGTAACCCTCGAAGGAAAAGCCGATCTGTACTCCCCATTGCTGACCATCCCGAAAATAGTCCTCGATTTGATGGGCGAGATGGCTGGTGTTGATCATGATCTGGTCAAAGCCATGGCGGCGTAATAGTTCCACCAAAAACTCCATCACGGGCTTATGCAAGATTGGGATCATCGGTTTGGGGATCATGTGGGTGATCGGTTGCACCCGTGTTCCCTTCCCCGCTGCCAGAATCATGGCTTTCATGACATACCCTTAGAAAATACGGTGCTCTTGGTGCGCCACCGTCTGACACTGACGCAAATAGTAGCACCTGTTTTGGGTGCCGCTGGTAATCCTGTCAGCATCAGCTTCAAACAAGACCCCCCTTTCTACAAAATCATGCAAACGACAGATAGTGTCACTCCGGTGGTTCCTCTCAGTCCTCCGCCCCACCGCTATTGGCTGATGAAGTCAGAGCCCAGCGTCTATGGACTGGCCCACCTAGAGCGGGATGGGCGCACATTATGGGATGGGATCCGCAATTATCAGGCCCGCAACTATCTTCGGCAGATGCAGGTGGGAGATTTGGCATTCTTCTATCACTCCAACGTGCAGCCCCCAGGCATCGTTGGTCTGATGCAGATTGCGGCCATTGGCATCCCTGATCCCACCCAGTTTGATGCTGCTAGCGACTACTTTGACCCCAAATCCACGCCTGGGGATCCCCGCTGGTGGACGGTAGAGGTGGCGTTTGTGCGGGCTTTTGACCACTTGATTTCGCTGGACAGGCTACGCCAGACTTTTACCCCAGAAACTCTAGCGGTAACCCGCAGGGGGAATCGCCTTTCGGTGATGCCAGTGGATCCTGAGGTGGCTGAGCAGATCCTGGCCCTCTGCTAATCTCCTTGGATTCTCGACCCCCTCTTCTGGCTGAGCAGATGAGTGTTGTTACCCAACATCCTCGCTAGACCTGCGCCCCAGAGCAGGGATCCGAGGGCTAAAGCGGGGTATATCTAGAGCACCCCCATCCTGATCCACAACCCCCAGTTGGGATCTAGACCACGTTCTCAAAAGTGAGTGTCTGTACCATGCAACGATCTATTCAAACCGTCTTGGGTCAAAAATCCTGGGGTTCTGTGTTGATGATGGGCTTGTGTGCTTTGGCGATAGCCGCCTGTGGGGAAAGCACTACTTCTACTGTCAACCCACCGGTTGATTCCACTGCTCCTAGCATTACCCTCACTTCTCTCGTTCCCAGCACCTTGCGACTCGGGGATCCCTTTCAATTCACCCTCTCAGCCCAGATCCAAACGCCTGGCGGCATCCGCTCTCAAGCCCCTGTGTTGATTACGGTGGCCCCGCCCTTGGGCAATCGGGTGGGGGTCGTCACCCTGGATGCCGGTCAGATCCCCGGCTGTGGTGGGGGAAGCATCGTCTGCTCCCTCAATAATTTCCCTGTCAACGTCATCCAGGTACCCCTTCAGGTCACGGGATCCTATGAAGTCACCATCAGCGTTTTAGATCAGCAGGGGCGAGTGGCGCAGTCCAGTGGAGCGATCATGGCTACACTCTAGACCCCGTTTTGAGCTAAGGTCGCTATCGAAGCCGTCTCACCTCTATTGACTCTGAGCTGTTAACTGTATTGCCATGACAGGACGAACCGACTGGGCCATCGCTGTATCGCTGCTGCTGGGAGTAGGGATCCCGTCGGGAATGGGGCCGAGTGCCCTTGCCCAAACGGAGCCTGTTTCTTTGCGGATGCATCAGGTCAGCCAGGAGGACCGCACCCGTCTGGCCTTGGCTCTGGATCAATTGCGGGCATTGGTGGAGGCGACTGGAGCCCAGCAACAGGCAGCCCCATCCGAGACCGAGCAGGCGGCAATACAGGCTGCCTATGCTGAACAAGAGGGATCCATTCTGGTGGCACATGGATTGACCCGCCAGCGCTATGAGCAGTTGCTGAAGCTCTATCTGGGAGATCCCGATTTTCAGACCGTGATCAACCGCCTTGTCACCGCTTCCCGTCGCCCCTAGCCCCTTTTATGCTTGCCTTCCATTCCTGTCTCATCGCCGCCACACGGGATCCCGATCTGTGGTCTACCCCTTCTGCTCCGGGGGTTGTGGCTGCACTTCAGGCTTATGTCACCGCTCACCACCCTCAACTTGAAACCCAATCCCTGGCGTTGCCCGCTCGTCTAGAGGAGGCCAACTGGGGATCCCTGTGGCAGCAGTGGCAGCAGCTCCCGGTGGGATTGTTGAGCTACCCCGGCAGCATCGCTGATCCGGTGGGATCCCGGCAGACCTTAGCGGACGTGGCGGCAGATTGGGGGATCCCTATCATCCTCACCATTCCAGCAGAGCGCTGGGCTATGGCACAAGTGAATGCCTATGCCGCTTTGGTGCGACAGTCGGGGGCTGTATTGCGGGGGCTGATTATGCTATCCCATTCGCCTGATCAAGAGCTGCCCTCAGACATTCAGGGGATCCCGGTGCTGGGATCCCTTGATTTGGGGAGGGGAACGGAGGAGGAGTTGCTTCAGCAAGCCAGAGACTGGGATTGGGAGTGGTTGAGCACTGATCTGAGCTAGTCTCCTACGCGGGAATCTATCTACCCTGGGTCAGCTTAGCCAAGGGGCTTAAGCCCCTTGTTTGGTTGTTGTGGTCAATCTGCGCTGCCCAGTACCAGCGAGTTGCGCCCCGATCAGTCGGCTTTTTCACCACTGACCACAAAGACAGGATCCAGGGCCACAAAAGTCTGACCTCGCCCCCGTTGTTCCAGGCGATTGACGGCCGATTGGATTACCTCGACATGGCGTGCCCTCACCTCTGCCAGTCCCGAGGAGAGGGCATACAGTCCTTCCAACGAGGATGAGATCCCCACCAACCGTCCCCCCGATTTGAGATAGTGCCAACTGTTGACCAAGATCTGCTGTAGGGGTTCTCCTCCCTCTAGACAGATGCGATCCGGCTGGGGATCCAGGGTCTCTAGACAACCAGGAGCGGTTCCCTGCACCACCTTGACATTTTTTGCCCCAAATCTTTCGCAGTTACGACCAATCAAATCCACCACTTCTCCATCTCTCTCCACTGCGATCACCTGCCCCTGGGCCGCCAGTAATCCCGCCTCCACCGTGATGGTGCCTGTACCCGCCCCAATATCCCAGAGACAACTTTGCCGCTGGAGTTGCAACTGGCTCAAGATCAGCACCCGCAGTTCTTTGGGACTCAACGGGATCCCTGGAATTCGCTCAAAGGCGCTGTCGGGGATACCGGGGGTGCAATAGGGCCAAGGAAGGGGAGTAGGGGGCACGGAGTTTTGTCCAGGTGATGGTTGACCTACCTAGAGTTTCTCTCACGAACCATTCCGAGTTGTTAAAATCTAGGAAGTAAGATGCTATTAAATCGATATTTTAAAGGAGAATAAGTATTAAGGCAAGAATCTCCTTTGATTTCTTCATGAAGATATTTCTGCCACAAGAAATTTTATGCACCTATTGGGTAGAACCAACGAGTTTTAGCTAGTTGAGCAGCATAGGCAAAAACAGCAAGGATATCTTTGTGTTCAAGATCAAGACAGTCAGACAGGATCTCCAAAAAACAGTCTAAACTATAGCTACTTAAAGCATTCATCCATTTAAACAGCTCAAAAAAAGCTAATAACTATAGCGAAATCAACCCATAGGTGAGGGCAAATCTAACCAATTCTGTCCGGCTACTGGTTCCCGTTTTATTCAATAACCGAGTCACATATTTTTCGACATTGCGGACACTGGTTTGCAGCTGCTTAGCAATTTCCTTATTCATCAGCCCTTCCGACACTTTTTCTAGAACCTCTTGTTCCCGTGGCGTCAGATTAACTTGGATCGGTGGTCGTTGGGGAGTCGGCATCGGGGCCGTCATCAGGGGTTCTGACGTTGGAGTTGGATTCGGAGAGTGAGGCTCGGTACGATTGGCCACCTCCGCAATCATGTCTCGAATCGCATCCAATTCACGCGCCAAAGCAGCAGAGGGGGAGGAGGATTTGGCCCGCTCCAACAGATTTTCCACAATCGCCACCAATTCTTCTGGATCAAAAGGCTTGGGCAAGTAAACATCCGCCCCAGCCCGATAGCCTTGGATCCGGTCGGCAGTCATGCCCTTGGCCGTCAAAAAAACCACAGGCAGATGGCTATAGGCATCCAGTTGACGCAATTGCTCCAAAAACTGATAGCCATCCATACCGGGCATCATAATATCTGAGATCACCAAGTCGGGCTGGGCAGTGCTCAGCAGCTGAAACGCCTGTTGACCATTGACGGCAGCCACCACCTCAAAGCCACTGTCCTCCAAATAAGCTTGGACAGCCTCTCGCAACCCAGGCTCATCATCCACCAAGAGAATACGGCTAGGACGATCTAAGTCTGAAGACATCAGCAGTGCAGGAGAAAGGTGATTACAGAGAGAAGCAGGGATATCGACAGGCAAAAAGCGATTGAGCACCATTCAGACTGATGCCACCCTGACGCCTAGATGCCTTTATTGTAAGACCCCAGACGAGGCAGACACACCCGAAACAGGGATCCCTGCCCCACTTGGCTCTTCACAGTCAGGGATCCCCCCATGTCTTGCACCAAGTTGCGGCTGATGGCCAGACCTAAGCCTTGTCCCTGGGGATCCCGTTTGCCCTGGTCTGGGCGTTGCGACAGATCCACCCGATAGAACGGCTGAAAAACCTTCTCGATCTCAGCAGCCGGGATCCCTAAGCCAGAATCCTGAATGGTGAGAAGCACCTCATGCTCAGTGGTATTGAGAGCCAGCTGAACTCGCCCCTGGGGAGAGGTATATTTGCAGGCATTGTCGATCAGGTTGTTCAACACCTGCCGCAGCATCAAGGGATCCCCGTTGATCCAAATCTCTGGCTGGGGTGAGGGGTCTGAATCAGTCGAGGTTTCCGGATTCCTTGTCTCCAGAGAAGCAGGCCAGAGCAGACTGAAATCAATGCCATAGGAAGTGGCTAAAGTTGAATAAATTGGCTGTAAGTCTCTCACAAAAGAGATGATCTCTAAGGGTTGTAAAGACTGCTGAAGGCTGGCCAGAGAGGCTTGCTGTTGGTGTTCAAAGTGGTCTAACAGATGGCGGAGATGCTGACATTCCCGTTCGATACTGGTTCCGATCCATCCCTGCTCAGTCTCTGCTGGCAACCGATTTTGCAGGAGTTTGGCCAAGGTGGTCAATGTGGTCAGCGGGTTGCGTAATTCATGAAACAGGATGGCCAAAGCTTGTGGATCGATCCCCACCTGGGATCCCCGCTCTGGGTTATCTGGCTGATCGGCAGGACGAGGCATAAGACATGCAAAACGTGGACGGGCAAAACGTGGACGGGTAAAAACGTGAAAGTCAGACGGTGGAAAATATGATTCGGATCAAAGATCAGCGCACAAGAGCGAAGCCCGCCAGGAATCCTGACTGATCACCACAGCGCGATAAGTTCAGCCCTTCTTCTACTCTAGAGTCTCAGCCTGCTCACTTTTGCCAGTCTCCTGTTCTGGCTCATGCTCTGGTCGGACGCGACGGATGGGCATATTCGCGATCAATGCAGTGGTGCTGCCCTCACTGGCAAGATTAAATTGCAGCCCATCAGAGTCAATCTCCACGTAGCGCGAGACCACCACCAAGATTTCTTGTCGCATCGACTCCATCGCCGCTGGAGTCAGATCCGCTCGATCATGGGCCAAAATCAACTTCAATCGCTGCTTGGCTTGGCTGCGTGGCTCCCCGTCTGGACGAGAGAAAAAATGCTCGATAAAGTCTAGTAGCATTGGATCCCTCGCTAGATCACTTTATGGTTCAAAAACCGCTTGAGGCGGGTAAAAAAGGTATCGTTCAGCATATCCAAGTCCAAAAAGGGCACCGCCTCCCCATGGATGCGGCGGGCGATATTGGAGATGGCGATACCAGCGGCGGGCAATTGAGCAGATAAGACCAGCGGCTCCCCTTTATTGGTGGACACGATCACCTCCCGATCTTCGGGCACCAGGCCCAATAGAGGGATGGCTAAGATCTCCACCACATCTTCCACCGACATCATCTGACCCGATGCCACCATATCAGGTCGGACTCGGTTGACGATCAGTCGACTCGGGCTGATTTGGGCGGCCTCCAACAGTCCCACCACCCGGTCGGCATCGCGAGCTGCGGATAATTCTGGGGTGGTGACCACAATGGCTTCATGGGCTCCCGCAATGGCATTACGAAACCCTTGCTCGATCCCGGCAGGACAATCGATCAGCACAAAGTCATAGGTCTTGGCTAAAGCCTCAGACAATTGCTTCATCTGGGCCGGAGTGACAGCGGTTTTATTGCGGGTCTGGGCCGCAGGCAACAGGGCAAGATTGGGGGTGCGTTTATCCTTGACCAGAGCCTGTTCGAGGCGGCAGTCGCCACTCAGCACGTCCAAGGCGGTGTAGACCACCCGATTTTCTAGCCCCAACAGCAAATCTAAATTGCGCAGACCAAAATCAGCATCGATCACCGCCACAGAGTGATTGAGCCGCGCCAGAGCTGTGCCCAAGTTGGCGGTAATGGTGGTTTTGCCCACTCCTCCCTTGCCGGAGGTCATCACAATAACACGGCTCATCAGCGTTCCTTTTGATCCCGGTACATCGACAGATACTCTCCCACAGGCGTGATGCAAATCTCTCCGGCTTGCAGATAAGCCACCTCGGGAGTGGTGGGGGATCCCTCTGGCAACCGAGCGACCTGATCTGCAATCCGCAACTGGGCTGGTTGTAGATTCAGAGCCAGAATAACAGCTTGTGGATCCCCTGAATGGGGATCCTGCTTTTGGAAAGGACACCCGGCATGGGCTAAACCTCTCAATCGTCCCAAAACTAGAATATCGCCCGCTGCGCTAACTTCAGCACCAGGATTGATATCCCCCATGATCACCACCGTGCCTTGGTGCCGAATCTCTACCCCAGAGCGCAGGGTGTTTTGGATATAGAGCGGCGGCGATGGGATCACGGTCTGGGCTGGAATCGACGGGGATCCCTGCTCCACAGAATACCCCAGTTGAGCCGCCGCCACAGCCGTTGCTCGACAGGCGGTTGCCACCCGCCAGAGGTTGAGATGGTGATGGTGCAATAGGGTGGCCAGGGCTTGTAGTTGATGCAGCTCCAGGCTGCGCACACCCACCCACAAGGTCAAAGGGATCCCTGGGGGGCTACCTTTGCGGGGCCAGCGGTGTCCTCCCAATAGCCCTTGCAAGGACTCCCATACATCCGCCCACTCCACCTCAACCGGGGGCAGATGCAGATGAAACCCATCCGATCCTGCCCGCAGTTGAACGGCTTGGGCAAATTGAGAGGTGAGGGACGCGACCATAGTTCCTTGTGCGGGGAACCACTGTGGCTCCCCTCAGCCTAAGACTGACTCAATCCAGACTCAACGAAAGACAATCTCGGCAATAGCAGCTAAGCCAGCATCCAATAACTGATCCAACACCGCTTGAGCAGCCGAGCGACTGGAGTAGAGGCCCGCTTCTAGAACATTGCTGCCATTAAACACGGTCTCCCGAGCTTCAGGAGCAATCTGGCGAACCCGATCAAGGTCGCCTGAAGCAGGAGAAGTCACCAAGACGCGAAATTGGGTGCCATCGGCTGAAGCCACCGGCTCTGTCTGGGGGCTGGGGGGAGCGGCAATAGTCGGAGGTGGTACTACAACGGGAGCGGGATCCACTGAAGCTGTTGGGGCTTGAGCCGGTTGTTGTCCGGGACGGGGCAATAGGGTGGTGATATCGGTCAGAGTGGCACCACTATTGCTGCCTTGATTGGCGCTGCCTTGAGTGGGGCTGGCTGGACTCGACGGATTGATGCCCACTGGCGAGACCTCAGCCCCACTAGGGGTAAAGGGCACCACCTGGAAGCTGTCGGGCCCACTGGCAGGCTGCTGAGCCACAGGCGGGGCTGGAGTAGGAGATGCAGCCACAGGGACTTGCTCAACAGGCGACTCGCTGGCGGGCACTGCTACCGTGGGCAAGCCTTGAGCAGCAGGGGGCTGGACACCAGCAGGGGGCTGTGCGGCAACAGGGGTTTCAGCCGGAGGCTCGGCTACCACAGGGGTGGTGTTGGGCAGGGCCAGGG
>JBHJNR010000059.1:0-6553 GCA_050330615.1 Cyanophyceae cyanobacterium | reverse complement strand
GGATCCCAGATGGGTTGAGCAAGATCGCCTCAGTTCCCCGGCTACAGAGCAGGGGAACCTAGACAGCTCTCTGCTAAGGAGCACTAAAGACTAGCTCAAGGGATCCCGATTTGATGAGGAAACCCTAACGAGGCTGAGACTGCCCAAGAAACTCAGAGGGGCTGAAAACCAGGCTGAAGGGGCGGGTATAGTTGAGCGTGATGTCTGTCTACCCTGACATCTGTCGAGCTACCCTTGGATCCCAAAGGTCACTTCCGATGCCAGAGACCCCACCCATTCTTTATCCCCATCGTTCCCAACGGATCCCTTTCTTTTGGTTATTGAGTGTGGGCCTGGGGCTGTTGGGGGTGGGGCTGAGTGCTTGGATGCCCATCTTGGCCTGGATCTCCGCCGTGATCCTGCTAACTGCGGGGCTATGGCGATGGCTACCGCCGCTGGTGGGGCAATGGCAGCGGATGCAAGAAGACAAGATTCAGTTGGAGCGACTGACAGGCTTCTTGGCACTGGTGGCCTTGGTGGTGGCGCTGGTGATCCTATTTCAACTGCTGGGGGGATCCGCTTGGTTAGCCGTTCGGGTGGAAGGCTTGGGTTGGGAAGCCGTGGGAGCCTTGGGAGAAGTGATTGGGGCTTTGGGGCAAATCTTGATTGCGGTGGTGGCGGCCTTCATCGCTTGGCGGCAGTATGTGATCTCCCGCGACCTGACCCTGCAACAAAACCAAATCACCCAGCAGCAAACCATCGACACCTATTTCCAGGGCATTTCAGATCTAGTCCTGGATCCCCAAGGACAATTGGAGGACTGGCCGCTGGAACGGGCCATTGCTCAGGGGCGCACTGCTGCCATCCTGACAGGATTGGATCCCGTTGGTAAGGCCAAGATCTTACGCTTCCTCTCCATTGCCAACTTGCTCAGCCCATTGCGGCGAGATCAGCATTTGGGTCGCCCCATCCTGGATGGGAAGGGCGGCTATCAGCGGGATCGGCAACATGGGATCCGAGTGATCGATCTCAAGACCTTTTTGGAAGGAGCCGATCTGCAAGGCACCGATCTACGCGGGGTGGATCTGAGCGAATTCAGTCTGGAGGGGGCCAACCTCCAGGGCTGCGATCTCAGCTATGCCAATCTGACCGGGGCGAACTTACAGGGGGCCAATCTGCGGGGAGCCACCCTACACAAAGCCCTGTTATTCATCGGCCCGGTGGAAACCGCCACCCCCGCCCGGCCCAAGCTAACCCCCAATTTCAAGACCGGAGAGGGATCCGGCGCTATTGTCAAAAGCTGCCTCCTGACAGGAGTTCAGGAATTATCAGAAGATCAACGTCGCTACTTGTGTGCCTGGGGAGGAGCAAAAACCCGCAGCACCCTTCCCGGCCACTGTCAGGACTGTGTTGACCTCTCCCATCAGAGTCATCCCCTCTTGGTCAGTGAGCTGGATGGATCCCAGATCGATTAGGTCTTTGGGAGGGCTGCTCTAAATACCCATACCCGCTAGAGTATCAATCGTCTGTTCTAATAACAGGGCCAAGCGAGGATGCTCAGTCTCTAAGGTTTCCAAAAAGGCTTGTAGTCCAGTGCTGGAGGGTTTCGATGGCGAAGAGGTGTCATCGTGTAGGGACGCCATCAGAGCTTCAAGATCATGTTTGAGCTGAGCTAGAGCCTGCTGCTGGACGGGATCTGCAACTGAGACTGTTTGAATCTCGCCCTCGAGTTGCTGTAAAAGCTGTTTGAGCTTTTCTATAGTCATGGGAAGTGCCGGGGATAGCAGTGGGGAGCAAAGGCCTCTTAATCCTCAGTATTGCACCATTGCGGGTCGAACCGACCAGTTCTCGTCTCCAGTGCAGTACCCTGGGATCCCAGCGTCCATAAGGGGCTGTGGTAAGTACCCGTGATTGGAATACGACTAATATGAATGGTGCTGATTTGAGTATGGCGGACATAGCGGGCGAGATTATCGATACCCCGGCGGTGGCAGAGGAGCAGGATCCCGCCCCCTTGACAGGGGCTGAGATTCAGGCGGCTCTGGACTTGTCCATCAACGATTTGGGCTTACGACTGCCCGATCCTGATGATGAAGGGATCCCTGAGGTGGACTATGGCCAAAAAATGGAGCAGGCCTGGCAGGTCTGTGACCGCTTTGACCTCCAGACAGATATCTGGCGTGGGCGGATCCTGCGGGCGGTGCGAGATCGGCACAAACGAGGGGGCGAAAATCGCGGGGCGGGCTTCCTCAACTGGCTCAAGGATCATGAGATCAGCAAGAGTCAAGCCTACAGCTGGATCCAATTGGCCGATAGTGCCGATGCCCTGATGATTCAGCGACCATTGCAGGCAGAAACCGCCGAACGCTTTAGCAAGCGGGCGTTTGTGGAGACGGCTCAAGCCTTGCCGGAAGTGCAGCAGATGCTGATGGAATCGGCTGAGCAGGGCAAGCGCATCACCCGTCGTCAGGTGCGAGATCTGTCGGAGCAGTGGACAGCCATGACCTCCGATCTGGTGCCCCCCGCCATCAAAGCCAAAGCCACCGCCGAGGCCATTCCCAGCCGCTATGTGGCCCCGCTGGTCAGGGAACTGGAGAAACTCCCCGTCAGCCACCAAAAAGCTATCCAAACAGAGTTGGAGGCGGATCCAACGGTGGATACCCTCAAACAGGCCACCGCCGAGGCCAAATATCTGGCTCGCTATCTCCAGTCGGCTCAGCAGGTACAAGCGCTGGATGGCATGGGGGATCTGGACATCGAAAATGCCCTGGAAGAAGCCCTGAGACTGGGATCCCTCAGTCTGGCGGCGGATCTGATGACCCAAGCAGCCCAATTGGAACAGACCCTGGCCAAGCTCTACAATGGCTGGATCCGGTTGACAGACTTGGCAGACAAACTGGATGGGGCCAGCGGGGCCAGTACCCCTCATCTGCGCCGAATGTTGCAGGGGCTAGAGCGACTTTCCACCCCCAGCTTGACCTTTCGCATCGGCAATGATGTGCAACACCGCAACCTCCGCGTCACGATCCAAGAGGAGCCGAATTAAAGGTCAGGCTTGGGTTTTGGTCTTTTGGGGTGGAAAGAACAGCACCGAATGCCAACTTTGCCGTAAAATCTCGCCAGTGGTGCTGGGGGTCGACCATTCCCAGAACCGACCGGCATTGCGAGAGGCCATGGCGATGGCGGTCATATCCAGATCACTGGCCGCCGCTAAGATCTCCTTGACCGGGGATCCAGTGCGAACCAAGCCCTTGACCTGCCCCTGGGAAAGCCGGGATCCCATGGCAGATTCGATCTGGTTCAATTGTTTTTCTGCCTTGTTCTGAGCTTCTGCTTGCCCCCGAGTTTGATTGACCCGTGATGAGGGATCCACCACATGCAGCAGGTACAATGTTTTGATCTGAGGGGTGGGATCCAGCACGGCAAGGCGATTAACCAAGTAGTTGAGCAGATCGCCTGCCCCTTTAGAAAAGTCATAGGGCAGCAAGATACAGCGGAATAGATTCCGGCAGCGCAGCCGCAATTCCTCTAGGGTAAACGTGGCGATCATTTGAGGCCGCACCACCAAAACGGGGATCTCCAAGCGGGGCAATAGCTCCATCGTGGTGCTACCAAACAGCTTCTCCACCAAAAAATTACGGGTGGACATCCCCAGCAGCAGCACATCCGGGCGATACTCCTTGATGGCATTTTGAATGGCCACACTGGGCTTGCAGACCTGCACCCACACCCGAAAAGTCATCCCCTGGGGCAATGCACCTGCCGACTTGCGGATCTGAGCCTCCACCGCCTCAATCTCGGGGGTGCGATCTTCAGGGATCCCGCCGGATTCTTCTTTCCAATCGAGACTATGGACAAAACTCACCGTTTGGATCCCGCCCTCTTGCAGCGCATCCAGGCATTGGGCCAAGCGTTCCAGCCCATCACGACAATCGGTGGCAATTAAAACGTGTTTAAACATAGAAAAGCGTGCTTTGGGCTAGACAGGTGCAAAGCTAAGGGCTAGCGGTTTTAGGCTAACATCTTCGGTTCCCCAGCCCGCCGACATTCTGTTTACAATGAAAATGTAAAGAACTGTGACAGGAATCTTATGCAGCGCATCATCCTTATGACCGGAAAGGGCGGGGTTGGCAAAACCTCGATGGCGGCAGCCACTGGCTGGCGATGTGCTGAGATGGGCCTCAAAACCTTGGTCTTGAGCACGGATCCGGCCCATTCTTTGGCAGATAGCGTTGAGCAACCTCTGGGCCACGATCCTGTGGAAGTCCAGCCCAATCTCTGGGCGGCAGAGCTGGATGCGCTGGTGGAGCTGCAAGAAAATTGGGGATCCGTCAAAAGCTATATCACCCAGGTGTTGCAGGCGCGGGGACTGGATGGGGTGCAGGCCCAAGAACTGGCGATTTTGCCGGGGATGGATGAGATCTTCTCGCTGGTGCGGGTCAACCGTCACTATGACGAAGATGAGTTTGATGTTTTAATCATCGACTCGGCTCCGACGGGAACCGCTCTGCGGCTCTTGAGCCTGCCGGAAGTGTCGGGCTGGTACATGCGCAAGTTCTACAAGCCGTTGCAGGGTCTGGCCCAGATCTTGCGGCCTGTGGCGGAGCCCATTGTGCGCGGTCTGACTGGGATCCCTCTTCCCGACAACAAGGTGATGGATGCTCCCTATGAGTTTTATGAGCAGATCGAGCGGTTAGAAAAGATCCTGACCAACAATGCCATCACCAGCGTTCGCTTGGTCACCAATCCCGAAAAGATGGTGGTGAAGGAATCCTTGCGGGCCCATGCCTATCTGAGCCTGTACGGGGTGGCCACTGATATGGTAATCTCTAACCGCATCATCCCGGATGAAGTGCAGGATCCCTATTTCGCCCGTTGGAAGGAATCGCAGCAACGCTATCGCCAACAGATTCACAATGACTTTGCCCCGCTGCCGGTGGTGGAGATTTCCCTCTATGCCGAAGAGTTGGTCGGGTTCAAGGCGCTGGAACGGCTGAAAGATGACCTCTGGGCCGACCGGGATCCCGCTGCGGTGCAATATGCCGAGACCACGATGGCAGTGGTGACGGAAAACGGCCAGTATCGACTGGATCTCTATTTGCCAGGGATCCCGAAGGAAACGGTGGAGTTGTCTAAGACTGGAGACGAACTGAATATTCGCATCGGCAACCACCGCCGTAATCTGGTGCTGCCCCAGGCTCTAGCCGAGATGCGTCCCGACAGAGCCAAGATGGAAGATGATCACCTGCGGATCCATTTTTCGCGGCTTTAGGTCGTCTAGATTTTCAAACCTGTAGATATACAAACCTGAGGACTTTTTTTTGATTAAGTGCCTCTCTCCTGGCCTTGCGCCTCAATGCACAGCCCTGGCAAATATGAGAGTCTCTTGATATTTCGTAAAATAACAGCTAAGAATAGACTAGTTTGCTGAATCTCCTCTGGGGATCAGACCCATTTCATTCATTTGCACTCATATTGCCAATGCAACCTAGAATCCGAGGAAATTGTTTATGACCGTAGCAGTCGGAAGATCGCTAGCAGACCAGCGGGGGGCGTTTGACGTCATCGACGACTGGCTGAAGCGGGATCGCTTTGTTTTTGTGGGCTGGTCGGGCCTATTGCTGTTCCCCTGTGCCTTCTTGGCCTTGGGCGGCTGGCTGACCGGTACCACCTTTGTCACGTCTTGGTATACCCACGGCTTGGCCAGCTCCTATCTAGAAGGAGCCAACTTTTTGACCGTCGCCGTCAGTTCTCCCGCCGACAGCATGGGCCACAGCCTGTTGCTGCTTTGGGGGCCTGAGGCTCAAGGGGATTTCACCCGCTGGTGCCAAATCGGTGGATTGTGGACACTCACCGCTCTGCATGGGGCTTTGGCCCTGATTGGGTTCATGCTGCGGCAGTTTGAGATCGCCCGCTTGGTGGGGATCCGTCCCTACAACGCCATCGCGTTCTCGGGTCCGATTGCGGTGTTTGTCAGTGTGTTCTTGCTCTACCCATTGGGACAGAGCAGCTGGTTTTTTGGGCCGAGCTTTGGGGTGGCGGGCATCTTCCGCTTCCTGTTGTTCTTCCAAGGCTTTCATAACTGGACATTGAATCCCTTTCACATGATGGGGGTGGCGGGTGTCTTGGGAGGCGCGCTGTTGTGCGCTATCCACGGAGCAACGGTGGAGAATACCTTGTTCCAAGATGGCGAGGGAGCCAGCACCTTCAAGGCGTTTGAGCCAACCCAAGCCGAAGAGACCTACTCGATGGTGACGGCCAACCGTTTTTGGAGTCAGATCTTCGGGATTGCGTTTTCCAACAAGCGTTGGTTGCACTTCTTCATGTTGTTCGTGCCCGTCACCGGGTTATGGGTGGCCAGCATTGGCATCGTGGGGGTGGCGTTGAACCTGCGGGCGTATGACTTTGTCAGCCAAGAGATTCGGGCGGCAGAGGATCCAGAGTTTGAGACGTTCTACACCAAGAACATCTTGCTGAACGAAGGGATCCGGGCCTGGATGGCTCCTCAGGATCAGCCTCACAAGCGGTTTGTTTTCCCTGAAGAAGTCCTCCCCCGTGGTAATGCTCTCTAATT
>JBHJNR010000058.1:0-2251 GCA_050330615.1 Cyanophyceae cyanobacterium | reverse complement strand
CATATGAGACGCTTATCCCAAAGACTGCGACTTTTTTTGCCCTGGGTTGGGATCCTATTGGCTTTGACAGGGATCCTGCTGCTCAAAAGCTGTAGTTCAGCTCAGCCGGTTTCCAACCTCAATCCACCGGCAGTTGTACAACCTGAGTCTTCCCCATTCCCCTCTGGAGCACCATCACCCTCTGGAGCACCGTCACCTTCTGAGACCTTTGGTCTGATTCTCAATGCCTCCGAGATAGACGGGATCCCGCTCACGGTTGGTCAGAGCATTACGTTACAGGGATCCTCGGCGGCGATTGAGTGGCGAGATAGCACGGGGCGAGTTTTGGGTCAGGGATCCCAGCTTGTTTATCAAGCCCAGGACGTGCGGATGGAGACCATTACCGCTCGAATTGGGCAGGCGGCTCAGGCGCGGGTCAGTTTCACCTAATGTATTGGGTGCAGATATCACGCTCAGACAGCTGTTTTTTATCCATGCCCCGAGCTCCTCATGACCACTAAACTCTATCCCCTACACTTCCTTTAATCAGTATCTAGGACAGTTCCAACCCCAAAGCCAGAAATCAGCCCTCCTCTCAGCTCGTTCTCAGCCCGTCTACACCTATTTCGTCATAGGCTCAAATGGCGTAGAGTCGTCAACATCCCTATATGTGACAAAACCTGTAAGTGACAAAACCTGTAAGTGACACAAGAGGCGTAATCGCTGGATAGGCTCGATCATGTACAAATAAGACACCGGATGGCTCTCGACTCAGCTCCTGTTTGATTGATTAAGATAGGAATGAGGGAGTGCCCTGTGCAATTCGCCAAGGGAGGAGCACTGAGGTGAAACATAGCATTAGAATTCGCATCCTGGCTGTGCTGATCGGATCTGTTCTGACAGGGATCCCTCAGCCAGCCTGGGCACAGGCCGACAGGATCCCGTGGGAATGGGTGATGGACTACCAGGAGAATGCCCAACAACAGCAGTGTTCGTTGTCCAGTTTCATGCGCAGTCGTCCGCTGCCATCCCCCGATCAAGTCTGGAACGTTTACAGCCGTCTCGATCTATACGTCAATCCTAATGGAGAGGCCCAACTCACCAGCCTATTGTTTGCCCGCCATCTTCCCACTGGCAGACTGCATCAGATCTATAGCAGTTCTTTGGCAAGGTCAGAACCAGACTTTAATCTGGCCGTGCTCCTCCCCTTTGCTTGGCAGCAGGATCAGCTGTTAGTGCGAGAAAGACAAGGGATCCTCCAATCCGATATTCTGATCGATTGGGCTGTGATCTGGCAGGCAGACTCCTCAGGCAATGCCAGCCTCAATCATTTCAATCCCCCGACTTTGGTGGCCTCCACCACCCTGATGCCCTTTCCCAGATCTCAACCACTCGCGCACATCCAGGTTCGACAACCCCCCAAACCCCAAACGATCACCGAACTCTTAGGCTGGGATCCCCAGGCTCCCGATCAGGTGCTGTTTCGCCTCGGAGAGATGGGAGAGGATACGTCACAGGTGGTCAGCTTAGGATCAGGTCGTTCTCTTGTGCGGGATCACTGGGATATTGGCACCTTATCCAGCAGCGCCAACCCCGATCCAACCTTTCAGCCGCCTTTCTTGACCCAGCCCCCCGATTGGCAGATGGCTCTACCCCAGGGATCCCAGTGCCATCACACGATCCTGTTGTGAAGGGATGCTGAAAGCCCCCATCTCAGATCAAAAGACTAGACTCACCAGCCCCTGCCCCAAGGCATAAGCCGCCACTCCGGTGCTGATGGGCAGGACAAATCCCCCCTGCCAGCGATAGGTCAACCCTGTCCCCACCAATCCCAACAGCACCGGTAGCCACCCGGCCGTTTGACCTGCCGCCTGCCCTGCCCCAGATACCCCCAGCAGGGCCGCAATCAACATTGGCCCCACGGTTTGCAGCGATGTCATCACCCGACCCTGGGGATCCAGCTTGCGCCCCCATAGCATGGGTATCAACCGCATCAGGTAGGTGCCCAGAGCGACCAAAAGAATCAAGCCTGTGGTGGTCACGTTTTCCATCATGGGGATCCCTTCCAGACTATGGCCCTGTGTAATTGCCCCATGTAATTGCCCCATGTAATTGCCTGGTGGGGCCGAGATCTCACCCTAGGATCAGCCGCTGCTTTATGGGTATAGACTGGCGCACACTGGCTTTGACCTCTAGTTGTTCTAGCTAGTCTTGATAGGGAATCAGGCTGATCACCGGGATCCCGGCGGGGAGATGGTGGCGACCGCCCAAC
>JBHJNR010000057.1:0-20087 GCA_050330615.1 Cyanophyceae cyanobacterium | reverse complement strand
GCTTTTGCGAGCTTGATAGACAGACTGGCTGACTTGGGGGAACAGTGTTTGGATTGGGAACGGCTGCTGCCCTTGGTGCGGGATCCTGTGGGGGGCGAGAGTCTAGGATCCTCAAAGTGGGGTCAGCCTGATCAGTTTCGCGGCTTACGGGTGGGGATCGCATGGGATCAAGCCTTCAACTTTTACTATGCCGATACCTTTGATCTGCTCCGACACTTAGGAGCCGAGTTGGTGTTCTTTTCACCCCTGTCCTCTGGATTCCAGGATTTAGAGGTCGATGGGTTGCTGCTGGGTGGAGGGTTCCCCGAGCTATTTGCCCCGCAGCTATCCGAGCGACTCAGATCATTTCAATTCCCTTACCCTATCTATGCCGAATGTGGCGGGCTGATGGTGTTGGGACAACAGCTCCAGGACTTGGGGCAGCAGAGTCATGACATGGCCGGGATCCTGCCGTTTTCCACAGCAATGGGATCCCGATTGGTGCTGGGCTATCGGCAGGCAAGGGTGCGACGGTCAACGATTACTGTCCAGCAGGGGGGATCCCTGTGGGGGCACGAATTTCATCGGTCACAGATCCGGACAACAGAAATCCCTCAGGATCCCATCTTTGGTTGGGACAATGACAAAACAGAAGGATGGGCCTTCAATCAGATCCACGCCTCGTATCTCCACCTGCATTGGGGGGGCAATCCTCAAGTGGCCCACCGCTTCTTGGCATCTTGCCATTTGGCAAAACTCTCCAGGCTGAGCAAGATCTGAGCCAGGATCCAGCGCCATCTACCGCAGGGTCAATTCCGGCGAAGCAGATTCCGTATCCTGTTTGCCCAGCGGCCCATCATCAGGGATCCCAAAGTCTTCGGCCACCAAGCGGGCGGTCATTTTGGCAGACATCATGACGCTAGGGGTACCTGCCCCCGGTTGAGTTCCTGCCCCCACCAAGTAGAGGTTCTTGATATCTTCACTACGGTTGTGGGGTCGGAAAAAGGCAGATTGTACCAATAATGGTTCTGGCCCAAAGGCATTGCCCAGATAAGAGTTGAGGGTGTTCTCAAAGTACTCTGGGGTGATGAAACTCTTATGGACGAGCCGTTCCCGCAGGCCGGGCAAATAGCCGCGTTCATCGATAAAACGCAAAATTTTATCGGCAAACTCATCGCCAATCTCCTGCCAATTAATCCCGGATCCCGCATGGGGCACCGGCACCAACGTGTAGGCCGCATGATGCCCCTCAGGAGCCAGCGAGGGATCCGTCAGAGTCGGCACATGGAGATACTGCGAGAAATCTTTGGACATGACTTTGCGACCAAAGATCTCCTTGAGCAGCTCCTCATAGCGTGGCCCCAAAATAATCGTGTGATGGCGTAATTTGGCATCTTCTTGGCCATTCGCCCTGAAGCCAAAATAGATCACAAATAACGACATCGACTGCTGGGTCAGCTTGACACGGGTGTTGCTATTCCAGAACCGATAGCTGGGATCAATCAGCTTTTTGTAGGTGTTAGCCCAATCGCCATTGGAAACTACCACATCGGCTGGGAGCACCCTGCCATCCGCCAACGTAATGCCGGTCACCTGCTTTTTGCCGGAGGACTTGGCCACATTGATGGATTGGACTTCCGCCTCATAGTGGATCGTGCCCCCCAATTCCTCAAACTTTTGCACAAAGCCATTCACCAGGGCTCCGGTGCCCCCCATAGCAAAATGGATCCCCCAGGTCTTTTCGACGAAGTGGATCATGGCATAGATGGCGGGGACTGAGAGGGGATTGCCGCCAACTAATAAGGTTTCAAAACTAAAGACTTGGCGCAGTTTATCGCTCTTAAAATACTTGCTGCTGAACTTAAACAGGGTCTGCACCGCCCCCAGTTTCAGCAGATCGGGCACCACCTTGAGCATGGATCCCACGGTGCCAAAGTGGGTATAGCCCAGCTCCAAAAAGCCTCGCTCAAAGATCGCCTTGGCATCGTCATGAAATCGCTCGTAGCCCGCTAGATCTCCTGGTTCTCCCAAGGCTTGGATCTGCTCGCGGGTATGAATGGGATCCCCGTCATAGTCAAAGAAGGACCCATCATCAAAATAGATGCGGTAGAAGGGCAAGATCGGGACGATCTTGACATAGCGATTGGTGTGAGGCCCGCCCGAGACCCCTTCTTTGATCCGCTTGCTTTCGTCCACGATGCCTGCCGGAAAATCGGGGCTGGTCAAGTCGGGTCGATCTTGCTCAAGAGCAAATAATTCTTCGATGAAGTGGGGCACCGTGATCACTGTCGGCCCCATATCAAAGGTGAAGCCATCCACCCGTCGCACATAGGCTCGCCCACCGGGGGCATCCAACTTTTCGACGATGGTGGTGTCAAAGCCCAAGCTCTGGAGACGGATGCCCATCGCCAACCCACCGATCCCAGATCCGATCACAATGGCTTGTTTCCGACTCATGCCCGACCTCATTCAGAATCGCAATCATCCTTAATACTCTACCATCAGCCTGGACTGAGGGATCCCTCACCCTCGGCGCAAGACCTGTCTGCTCATGGCTTCTGTCCCCCGGTCTAGAGAATAAGAAAGCTCACCTGCAGTTCGTTTGTCCCCTGTCATTCTGGAAAAGCTTGGGGTAAATCGCTAGAGTTGTGTCAGGTGATGCCACAGAGTGGGAACAGTTGTTTATGATCATCACTAACTTTTAACCTTTGGTCATCTTTGGACGCACTTCATCTCCTGTCGATAGGGACTCCTTGCTCCCCCCAAATTCCCTGTTATGAAGTCCTGATGACCCATATGGCTTTGCGCCTAATTGCTTTTGCCCTATGAACAATCAGCTCACTCCCCGTCAGCACAAGATCTTGTGGGCCACCGTTCGCAGCTATATCGAGACGGCAGAACCTGTGGGTTCAAAAGCATTGGCCGACCATTACAACCTGGGGGTCAGCACTGCCACTATTCGCAATGACCTGGCCTTGTTGGAACAGGTGGGACTGTTGATTCAGCCCCATGTTTCGGCGGGGCGAGTGCCGTCCGATTCAGGCTATCGGGTCTATGTGGACAATCTCTTGCAGATGGAGGCCGAGGGATCCTGGCAGGAACTAGCCCATCAGATGGATACGCTAGAACAGTTTTTGGGGGATGACCTCGATAATCTATTGACCGGAGCTGCTCGGATCCTGGCTCGACTGAGTGGCTGCATCGCTTTGGTCACAGCCCCCCGGACTCGGGCGCTGTTGATTCGGCATCTGCAATTGATGATGGTGGATCCTGAGCGGGTGCTGGTGTTGGTGGTGGCGGATTCGTACCAGACCCATTCGGTGGTGGTCAATCTGGGCGGGGATCCCCATAGCGAAGAGAGCGGAGAAGCCTGGATCCCTCTGTCTTCAGAAGCCACTGCTCAACTGGAAAATGAACTGCAACTGCTGAGCAACTTCCTCACCCTCAAGCTGCGGGGCAAGACCTTTGGGGATTTGCAGGATCTGAGCTGGTTGGAGCTGGATCAAGACTTTCGCGCCTACAGCACGTGGCTCCAGCATCTGTTGGGGGCGGTGGCACAGCGGTGTCTGAAGCCCTCGGTGGGACAGATGTTTACCTCAGGGGTGACGGAGCTGATCCGACAGCCAGAGTTTGCCTACAGCCAGCAGGTGCAAGGGATTGTCCAACTTCTGGAAGAACAGCCCGATGACCTTACCCAGGTGCTGGGATCCCAGAGCCGTCGGCCGATCATCGTCTACATTGGCACCGAAAATCCCCTAGAGCCGATCCGCCACTGCACCCTGATCACCTCCACCTATTATCGAGATCAAGAGCCGATGGGCACTGTCAGCCTGATTGGGCCGACCCGGATGCCCTATGACCAAGCCTTTTCGTCTGTCCGCGCCGTCACCACCCGCTTAGGCCAAACCCTCCAACCCTGAACCCGCATTCTGAGATCGCTGACACCATTCCATCTCCAGTCCACACTGCGGCGGCTATCGGACTTTTCTGCGATGTATGTCAATCTCTCGTTTGCCCAGCAGCCTCTACAAAAAGAGGACTCGGAGCGAGAACATCGTCAGATCTTAGCGGCCTATCAAAATCGAGATGTTCCGCTGGCTACGCAACTAACGCTGACCCATGTGGTGGCAACTCTTGAGGCCGCCAAGCAGGTTTTTCGCTAGGGATCAGTCCACCGAGACAGAACTGATCGGCTTGATTCCAGAGCAAGTGGAGCTACAGGGTAAGGCATGTTCAACGTCAGAGCCGTCCTGGGATCCCCTTGAGCTAGTCTGGGTAGAGATTCAATCTTCTGGCTGGTGTCCCCGAGGGTCTGATGGTAGCAACTACTGATCAAATAGCAACAGAGAAGAAACTGACTGCGGCTGAATTTTTCGCTCTACCTGAGGGCGATATTACTTATGAATTGGTGGATGGAAAAGCAGTTCCCAAAGATAAACCCATGTCACCCCAACGTTTTCACTCTCGCCTCCAACCCACATTGTGGCGGATTCTTGAGGAATGGTGTTCGGATCCGGCATCGCCTAAGCTCGGGTCAGCTTATACCGAGTGGGCAATTGTCTTGACTCGAAAAGCAGAACAGTGGATTCCTATCCCTGATATCACCTACATTTCTGATGAGCGATTGCCACTTGAGGTGATGACAGATGAGCCTTGTTTAGCCATTCCCGAATTGGTGATTGAGATTATCTCTCCTAGTCAAAGCTTTGGAGAAATGTCTAAAAAAGCAACTGATTATCTTGAGGCCGGGATCCCTCGGGTTTGGATCGTGGATGCTGCCGCCAAGAGCATCACGGTGTTCTATCCTGATGCACCCCCTCGCACATTTATGGGATCCCAGAACATCCAAGATGATCTATTGCCGGGATTAGAAGTGATTCCCCAAGATGTCTTTTCTCAGGCCCGGATCCCTTAGATAAGAGATGAGCATATTCAACCCCCAAATGCACTGCTTCAATGGGCAAGGATCCTGCCCCCGCCGCAAAGTAGAGGAGGGCATCTTCAGTTTGGGCCACTTGTTGCCGAATCCAGGTGGTTTTGCCCACTCCAGGGGGGCCAGTGACGACGGTAACGAGACGGCTTTCCCTATCTAGAATGTGATAACGATTCTCATTTTAATACTTATCGCCAAGAGATCATCCCTGGCTAACGTCATCGGTTAGTGTGTTGTTCAGTTAGTGTGTTGTTCCGTTTCAGTGCTTCGACCTTATGCCACCGTTACCGGAGTATCGTCCCAAACAGTTGGCCCTTGGCCCACTTGAATCAGAGGTGCTGGATATCCTCTGGCAGCAGGGATCCAGCACTGTTAAAGCCATTCATGACCAGATCTTGGCAGATCCTGACCGAGAGCTGGCCTATGCCACCGTGACGACGGTATTACAGCGGCTTTTGCAAAAGGGCTGGGTTAGTTGTGACCGCCAACAGCGCACCTTTATTTGGCACCCTTGTCTGAGTCGAGAACAAGCTCGCTCGGTCTTGGCCCACGATAAATTGCAACAATTTTTGTCGGTGGGCAACCCCGATGTGGTGGCGGCCTTTGCCGATAGCCTTGACACTGATAGCATCGACCAACTGCAGGCCATTGCCGCCCGCCTCAAGGTGGCCCGAGAAAGGAGGGATCCCGAATGATTCATCTGCTGATGCTAGTGGGATCCGTGGTGATTGCCAGACTGTGGCAACAGGGACTGGTCAAGCAAATCGAGACTGCGGGGGGAATGCGCCAGACTCTTTTGGCCTTGGTGGGGCCACCGCTGCTGGTGATGGTTACCGCCTTGGCATTGGTGTGGATGGGCCCCAAGGGAACAATGGGATCCGCGTGGGCCGGGCATCTGGGGCATCACGTTGCCGAGCTGGTTTTGCTAGTAGCGGCAGTCATCGGGGCATGGCAGGTGGGGCGGGCTGGGTGGTCATGGTGGGCGGCGCGTCGGCATCCATTGGGCTGGCGAGAGGAGGTGGCGGCACGGGTGATCCCCTCGCAGCAGTTATTTGCCGCCCAGGTGGGCTTTTGGGATCCCGATTTGGTGGTGACGCAGGGCTTGCTAGAGCGGCTCAACTCAGAGCAATGGGCTGCTGTGGTGGCCCATGAGGAGGCCCATCGCCACTACCGAGATACCTTCTGGTTTTTGATCTGGGGCTGGATGCGGGTTTTATCAGTGGGGCTACCCCGAACAGCTGAACTGTGGCAAGAGTTGATCACCCTGCGGGAACTACGGGCAGATCGGTGGGCAGCAGAGCGAGTGGATCCCGTGGTTTTGGCTGAGACCTTATTTTTGGTCTCCACCGATGGCATCAACAGCTCCGAATGGGTCGGGGTCGGATTATCGGATCCCTCTCAGGTGGGGCGACTATCCCAGCGGATCGAACGGTTGCTGGAAGGGGATCCCGTTGATACCGGGAATGGGCTGGGCTGGGGATGGTTGATTCCTATGCTGCCACTGTTAGTTGTGCCCTTTCATGGCTGATCAGAGCTTATAGCGGTTGTTGATTCTAAGTTGGGGCGCTTTTAGCAGTACACCACGCGCTCTTCTTTCAATAGCTCCAAAAGTCGCCCAAGATTGTGCTGGATAATTTTTGCCTCAGGATCCCACAATAAGGCGACTCGAAACTCAGATAGAGCTAAGTCCCATTGTTCGAGCTGAATCAGGGTCAGAGCCAAACTATTGTGAGCTTCCGACCAGTGTGGTCTGACCGATAAGGCAAGATGTAATCGTTGCAGAGCTTTCTGGGGAAAATGGGCGCGCTCTAGAACCGCCAAGTCATGATTGGCTCTAGGATTTTCAGGCTCTAGCTTGAGGGCAAGTTCTAGCTGGATTTGGGCTTGGCGATCATGGCCCAGTTGATGGAGAGCACCTGCTAGACTGATATGAGATTCTATAAGATTGGGATCCCTTTTGAGAGCAGCTTCAAATGCTATGATGGCTTCTTCAGGCTGACCTAAGGCTAATAGGCTATTGCCGATATTATGAAAAATCCGAGGGCTATTGGTTTGATTGGGATTCAAAGCTAATTCGGCCCGAAAGTCTTCTAGAGCACCTTTGGGATCCCCTAGTTGAGCTTTGATGCTACCCAGATTGTTGTGAGCATCTAATTCTTGGGGATTCAATAGCAAAGCTTGTTCAAAAGCCCTTTTTGCTTCTGGTAGTTGTCCTGCTTGATAGAGCCGGATCCCAGATTCAAAGTAATGGTCAGAAATGGATGGGGCATCCAATTGAGCCTGAGCCGACAAGCCTCCAGTCATCACAAGCAATATAGAAATCATCAGCCCCAGAACCATTGACCGAAAGTGTTGAATCCTATCGTTCATGACAGTCACCAAAATTGGGGAGCTAGAGATACATCAGAGAGATTTAGCCATTGCGGGGCCAATCTTTCTCCGCTTGATCCAACACATAGGCAGCAACAGATTCGATTTGATCTGGATTGAGGCGGCGACCAAAGGCAGGCATGGCATTTTTGCCATTGGTGACTTGAGCGATAATCGCTTCAGGAGTATCCAGTAAATACTCATGTAGAGCATCTAATTTCAGAGTTTTGGCAGCAATGATAGAGTTGCGACCCCCTATATGACAGCCCATGCAATTTGACTTAAATACCTGGCTACCCACGGCTAAGTCTGGAGTTGCCATCGCAGGCTGAACCAAAAAGGATCCTAAGATTACCAAACTGCAAACCCATAGGGTTACTATTATGCCCAACACTTTTTTTAACATGGTTGACTTTTCCCCTCTTAACATAAATCTCACAATGATGGGGGATTCCCGCATTGTCAAAAGACGGTGTGTCAATCACGGGTTCGACAGCTTAAACTATCATTCTTCTTAATCATTGACAGTCTGTCTTTTGACAACTCAAAGGTTTGTCGAGATGGTTTGAATACTGTGTTTCCTCAACGGCCTCATTATGTTGAAACGTGTATCGGCAGCATCTTTGCTCTTGGGATCCACCTTGATTGCTGGCTTAGTTGCTGGGTCAGGGCTGCGAGTCTCTGCTCAAGACCCCGAATCTGTGACGATTCGTTTTGCCGCACAGGTGGGAGATCAGCCCTTTGATTGTGGCCAGACCTATGAGCTGGGATCCCTGTCCACCCCGATGAGCGTTTCTGACTTTCGCTTTTATGTGTCCAACTTGTATCTGGTGGATGCGGCGGGGAATCGTGTGCCGGTAGTTTTGGAGCAGGATGGTCAGTGGCAGTTCGAGACGGTGGCCCTGCTGGATTTTGAAGATCGCTCGGGGGCTTGTGCCAACGGAACTGTAGACACCCGCGATGTGGTGGTGGGGACGGTGCCTGCCGGAAACTATGTCGGTTTGCAGTTTCAGTTAGGGATCCCATTTAATCTGAATCACGGGGATGCGGTCTTAGCTCCATCTCCTCTTAACCTCACCTCCCTATGGTGGAATTGGCGAGGGGGGTACAAATTTGTGCGGATTGACTTGGAACCCTCTCAGCCTCAGGCTGGGCTGGATCGCTCAACCTTGGTGGCTAGCACCCAACTTTTGAATCCCAAGCTTTTGAGTCATGGATCTGGACATGGTCACGGGCATGGTCAGGGTGGATCCCAAAATCAAGGATTTGCCATTCACTTGGGCAGCACTGACTGTCAGGCGGCAGAACGGGAGCAACAGCCCACTCAGCCTTGTCTGCACCCCAACCTTACCGAGGTGGAGTTTCCTAGGTTTGACCCCGCTACCCATGTTGTCGTGGCTGATCTAGCAGCTCTGGTGGCAGAGACTAATGTCACCACCAATCAACCCGATACCCCTTCTGGCTGTATGTCCGGTCGAGATGACAGTGATTGTGACAGCATCCTGAGCCACTTTGGCATTACTGGTTCCCAACAATTTTTCCGGTTGGACTGAGCTAGGGTAGCCCTATCAAACTTGAATGCGATAACAAACCATGAGGCGCAAACGAGGGGGATCCCGCTGGGTCAGCTTCGGCATAGTGGCATTGCTGTGCTGGTGGGTGGGCCTGTGGTGGGGAAATTGGAATGCCCATTCCCTGACCGCAGTATCAGCCGAGTTTGACTGGGGGATCCCGTATGATCTGCCCGCGCCACTGGTGCCCGAAGATAACCCCATGAATGCCGCCAAGGTGCAGATGGGGCGACACTTGTTCTATGATCCGCGCCTATCGATAACGGGCTCTCTCTCCTGTGAAGGCTGTCATCATCAAGCCTTGGCCTTTGCGGAAGATAAATCGGTGTCTGTGGGAGCAACAGGCGAAAGCCACCCCCGCAACAGCATGAGCCTGACTAATGTGGGCTATACCTCTGTTATCACCTGGAGTAATCCTTTGCTGCGTAGTCTAGAACAGCAGAGTTTAATTCCTCTGTTTGGGGAACACCCTGTTGAGATGGGTATGGTGGGTCGAGAAGGGGAAATTCTAAAACTACTGAAGACGGATCCCGTCTATCAAAGTCTCTTCCCTCAAGCTTTTGCTGAAGATCTAGAACCCACGCTGGCCCATTTGACCCAGGCTCTAGCTGCATTCCAGCGCAGTTTAATTTCATTTGATTCCCCTTATGACCGCTACCGTTTTGGTGGGGAAACTGATGCCATTTCAGCCTCAGCCAGACGGGGAGAGCAACTTTTTAATAGTGAAAAACTTGAATGTTTTCATTGTCATGGAGGCATCAATTTCAGTGATGCTTTGCAACATGAACGGCTAAGATTTACCGAGATCGCCTTCCACAACACTGGACTTTACAACCTCGATAGCCAGGGATCCTACCCCTTTCCCAATACGGGCATTCATGAGATTACTGGGGATCCGGCGGATATGGGCCGCTTCAAAGCCCCTACCCTGAGAAACATCGCTCTCACCGCTCCCTATATGCATGATGGCAGCATCGCTACACTGGCAGATGTGATTGCCCACTATGCCGCTGGAGGGCGCACCATCCATGGGGGATCCTTGGCGGGAGTGGGTAGTGAAAACCCCTGGAAAAGCCAATTTATAGTCGGCTTTGAGATTACGACCCAAGAACAAACTGATCTATTAGCATTTTTGGCAAGCTTGACAGATTCCACCTTTGTCACTAATCCCAATCTGGCAAATCCTTGGTAAACAGTTTAGGGATCTGGTTAGAAAACGGTGTGCCAGTGGTTTTGGAGCAGGCTGGCAGTACCCTTCAAGTTTTCGTCTACCATAGTTGCTGATCCCTAGTTGACTGACATCCCATTCCCGACGTTGACCCTTGCCTGTCTATTTTTACTGGGGAGATGATAGCTATCGTCTAGAAGCAGCGGTGAACCGCCTGCGGGATCGGGTGGTGGATCCCGATTGGGTTAGTTTCAACCTGGATCGACTGGCTGCGGATCAAACTATGGCGGGCTTCGCTCAAGCCATGACCCCCCCCTTTGGCCTGGGTGAGCGGCTGGTGTGGCTAGAAAACACCAGTTTGGTGCAGTCCTGCCCAGATGAGACTTTTCAAGAGCTGGAGCGCACCCTCAAGCAATTGCCCGACAACAGTCATCTGCTCTTGACCAGCAGCAGCAAACCGGATGGTCGCCTCAAGTCCACCAAATTGATCAAACAGATGGCGGAGGCGCAGGAGTTTAACCTGCTGGCCCCTTGGGATGCCGATGGGATCCTTAATCAGGTCAAAGCCGAGGTCAAACGCCAACAGCTCAAGCTCGATCCTGAGGCCACAGAGCTACTGGCAACTGCTGTGGGCAATGATTCGCGGCGGCTGGTCATGGAGCTAGAAAAACTGTCCTTGCTGACAGGTGACCTATCCACAAGCGATCCCCAGTCGGTGATCTCAGCCCAAGCGATCCGGGACTTGGTGCCCGCCTCCGCCTACAACAGCTTTCAACTGGCGGGATCCCTCAAGGATGGCAACCTGGATCTGGCCTTGACGGTGTTGACACACCTGTTGGATCACAACGAGCCAGCCCTAAAAATGGTCGCCGTCTTGGTGGGGCAATTTCGCACTTGGCTCTGGATCAAGCTGCTGGAAGACCAGCGAGAAAGGGATCCCAAGGTGATTGCCCAGACCGCCGATATTGGCAACCCGAAGCGGATCTACTTCTTGCAGAAAGAGGTGAAAGGGATCCCGGCCTCTGCCTTTTTGGCCAGCCTTCACAACCTCCTGGATCTGGAAGTCAGCCTCAAGCGGGGCCAGCCTGAACGGGAAACGTTTACCATAGCTCTGATCCAAATCGTGACCGCCTTTGCCCCTGCTACCGCCAGAGCCCACCGCTGAGCCGCGCCCGTTGGCCCCCCAGTCTTTCTTATCGGCCGTCTATCAAGGCAACAATGACTGGTGGCGGTATCTGCTGGCGGTGGGGCTGATTGGCTCCGTCTTTTTTGTCCTAACAGCAGCTTTGAGCACCCTGGCCCTGGGCTTGGGTTGGATCAGCTTGGCCCCGGATGGCTCGGTGGATATCAGGGATCCCTTGGTGAGCTATCTCCTCTCGCATCTGCCCTTTGGCTTTTTGGGATTGGGGCTGTGGTGGGCTGTGGTGAGTCTGCATCATCGTCCCTGTCGATCCTTAGTACGAGCTTGTGGATCCCTGCATTGGGGGCGGATGGCTCAGGGGGCGGGCCTGTGGCTGGCCTTGATCATGTCCCCTTTGGCGGTAGCACTGCTGCTTAATCCAGGTAGCTTGATGCCCCAGGTGGAGTGGGGCCAGTGGATCCGGCTCTTGGGGCTGGCGGTGGTGTTGACCCCACTGCAAATCGCGGTGGAGGAGCTTTTCTTTCGGGGCTATCTGTTACAGGCCAGCGGCTTGATCACCCAAAGAACCTGGCTCCTTTGTCTGGTCAACGGGATCCTCTTTATGATTGTTCATCTGGATAATCCTGAGGTCGGTTATGGCTGGGGCTGGCTGGCCCTCTACTATGCGGGCTTTGGCATCTTCGCCACCTGGATCACCCTGCGGGATCAAGGACTAGAGCTGGCCTTGGGTATGCACGCCGCCAATAATGGGTTTGTCATTTTGCTGGTTAGCTACAACGATGCCGTGGTGGAAACCCCCGCCCTGTTCAGCTCCACCAGCTTTGATGCGGCGGGGGTGGTGTTGGCCTTTGCGGTTCGAGCTTTGGGCTTTTGCGCGCTTCTTTTCGGGATCCCAGGGCTGAGCCGCACCTCTGTCCCCTCGCTGCCCCCCAGGGGTCTGGATTAGAAAAGCCACCGGGATCCGAAGAAGGCAGATAAAATTATCCTAAGACCATCAGTTTTAAGATTTGTTGCTTTTCTCCTTGTGTTCCCCTTCCCTTGGTACTCATGCTCTACTCAGCCTCGCCGTTTTCGCTGATCAGGACAAGCGGTTACCGGACTCGCTCGCTCTTTCACTATTCTCTGACCCGTCTCATGCTGTTGGCCTCCCTGGTGTTGGCCTCTCTGGTCTTGGCCTTGAGTTGGCCGGCTCAGGCAGACACCCTATCCATCCCCTCTCCTGAAGTGCAGGCTCAGATCGCAGGCGTGGCTCAACAGGCATTCTCCGCCACCAATCAGGGGGATTTTGCCACCGCAGAAACCTACTGGAGCCAGATTATCGAGTTGGATCCCTCCAATGCTCCGGCCTGGACAAATCGGGGCAATGCCCGCGTCAGCCAAAATAAATTGGAAGCCGCCCTGTCCGACTACAATCAGGCGGTCGATCTGGCCCCTCAAGCTCCGGATCCCTATCTAAATCGGGGCACAGCCCTGGAGGGATTGGGTCGCTGGCAGGAGGCTCTAGCCGATTATCAACAGGTCTTACAGATCGATCCTGAGGATCCCGCCGCTCTTAATAATCGTGGCAATGCAGAAGCGGGGTTGGGACAGTGGCAAGCCGCTCTGCAAGACTATGCCCATGCCATCGAGTTGGCCCCCGATTACTCCTTTGCTCAGGCCAACTATGCCCTAACCCTCTACCAAGTGGGACAAACCGATGCGGGGATCCAGGCTATGCGGGGGCTGGTCAAGCGCTACCCAAAATTTCCAGATATGCGGGCTGCTCTCAGCGTGGCACTGTTTGAGCAAGGGCGAGTTGGAGAAGCCCAAAGTCACTGGGTGGCTGCTGTGGGGTTAGATCCCCGCTATGGCGACCTTGACTGGGTGACAACGATCCGCCGCTGGCCGCCGCGTATGATAGACCAGCTCAATCATTTCCTCGGTGATCTTGATCAAGGCTAGGGGCTACGGATTGCCGTATGAGGGTCTGGATAAAGGCGTAGCTAGGCCATCAAGTGTTTGCCTGTTGATGCCATGAGGAGTTGCTTAGAGTGAATACAGAGCGCGAAAAACTGAGCTCCCCCACCCAGAACACCCCCATTTCCCAACCTTGCGTTGGCCCTTGGGGCCTTTACAGAAGCCCATTCCCCTCATTTCAACTCCCATTGATTGGGGCAACTCCCGTCGATAGAGTTTGAAGTCTTGGGTCTAATTGCTCTCGATGACGAGGCTAGATCCTTAACGGGGTAACTCTGGGGGGAGCACTTCCCACTGTCTTTGTGTGTTTGCCTGCTGCTGAGTAATACCAGCCTTAACCTGTGAGTGCGATGAATGCTTTGTTGAATGCCAATTGTGTTGACCCTGAGTGGCCTGCGAATCACCCTCTTTCCGCCAGGTCTATTTCGTCGTCTCACTCGGCCCCACCCTCCCCAGCCCCATGGCATCGTCTCTCCCAATCCCCGCGTTGGAGACGACAGGTTCCTCAGGTTCTGCTGGGCAGCTTGTTGGGGCTCGGGTGTTGGCTGGGATCCACTGGCATGGCTACTGCCAACACCCAAGTGTGGGGCGGCACAGGCCAAGTCTTGAGTGGCCAAGGACAAGGGGCCACAGTGCAATTGGTGATCGAGGTCAATGCTGGTCGGATCCGAACCCAATCCGGGCCTAACTTGGATGCCCCGTTCGGAGGGGGCTATCAGTCGATCCACACCAGCGATGGCATGTGGCAAATCCAGCAGGATGGAGAACAACTCTCCATCACCCTCCATCGCGGCGATCAAATTATTCGCTATCAACTCTGGCCCCAATACAGGGATCCCAATCCACCAGCGCGGAACCAGCCGCCGTTGAGCCCCAGCTCATCATCCAGTAGTGCCGACGCTCCGATGGCCCCCAGCGGGGGATCCCAGATCGAACCCATCAATCCTGGGGGACTGGGTGAACAACCTTTACCTTCCCAAGATGCGAGTTCCCAAAATGCTATCCAGATCCGACCTTTTCCCAGCCTGTCAGAGTCACCATCCCCTTAAGTGGCAGCGCTGATTCACCTGCTATTCGGTGCGGGGAGTGTGGGTATCGCTGGTACACTCAATCGTTAGCTACACTGGTTGAACCCCTATGAAATGGAATCCAGAAGACTACGCCAAAAACTCTGAAGCCCAACTGAAGTGGGCTCATGATCTGAGGCGCAGCGTCAATCTTCAGGGGGATGAGTCAGTTCTGGATGTGGGCTGTGGGGATGGCAAGATTACGGCTATGTTCTCCGAATCGTTGCCAGCCGGTCGCGTGGTGGGGGTCGATAGTTCCCCTGACATGATTGACTATGCCAGCCATGCTTTCTCTAGCACCCAGTATCCCAGCCTCTCCTTTCATTGTATTGATGCCCGCGCCCTGCCCTTTGAGGCGGAATTTGACCTCTGTTTTTCCAACGCCACCTTGCATTGGGTGGATGATCACTTGGCTGTTTTAAAAGGAGTCAGTCGTGCCTTACGATCTGGCGGACGGCTGGTGATCTCTTGTGGTGGACAGGGTAATGGTGCTGATGTTGTTCATGCTTTCAATCAGCTCATCGCCAATGAACTTTGGCAACCCTTTTTCGAGGGGTTTACCTTTCCTTTTGCCTTTCATGGCACCGATGTTTATCAGCCCTGGCTGGATGAAGCTGGGTTCACTGTTGAACGGCTGGAGCTGGTGCCCAAAGACATGACGCATCAGGGAGCAGAAGGTCTAGCGGGCTGGCTCCGCACCACCTGGATGCCCTTTACCCATCGGGTGCCAGAAGAACGGCGAGATGACTTTATCGCCAACTTAGTGGAGACCTACTTAGCGAGGATCCCTTTGGATCCCGAGGGCTTCTCCCATGTCCGTATGGTGAGATTGGAGGTCAATGCCACCAAGCCCTAACCCTCTCAATCTTTAATTCTGTTAGAGATGGGGTGGCTGTTCGCGAGACTATGTCAAACAATCAACCATCTGCCAAGATAGGCAAGGGGATATCCCTATCTTGAGCCTAAAATGAGGAATAACAGCCTCAGATCGGGATACGTCAGCGGGATCCCTGGCTATTTTGTTCATGGCTAGTGTATGACCTCATCTCCTAATTCTGTGATTCATTCAACCCTATCGACCTCCCATCCCGCCGATTTGAAAGCAGTCATTCAGGACATTGATGATCAGCTCTCGAAGCGCGACCTAGAGCTGGATCCCGCTGGTTACTTCATCATTTTTATCGATCGTGAACAGCAGCTAATCTGCACCAAGTTTTTTACCACTGTCATCAATGATCAAGGGTTGGCCACGGATCCAACCACAGGGCAAGTCATCCCGGCTCGTGGCAAAGTTAATCGTCCCGCTGAGTGCCTGTTTACGGGCCACACCGCCAAAGAATTATGTGTGCAATTGTTTGAAGCCGAGGGTGGGGTCGTCTCTCAGCTCAGTCATGCCGCTTATCTCGGTCGGGAGTTCCAAAAAGCTGAGGCAGCGTTGGTCTCTGGCACCGAGTACGTTCAGGATTGACGGCTGGTTGACTTAGCCCAACCCAAAACAGCCCAACCCAAAACAGCCCAACTCAGATCAGCCCAACTCAGATCAGCCCATCGATCAGCAGTAAGACTTGGCGTACTTCAGAACTGAAGCGGGGATCCCTGCCCCAATGGACATCCATCATCGCTTTGAGAGCCAAGAGTTTGACATTGGCTTCCACGGCACAATGGGCAATGGCAGCCGCGACAGGCAGATAACCCGTTGCCCCCAAGTCCAGCATCGCACCCCGGCGCAGATGAATGTTGTCGTGCTGAAGATAAGAGAGTAAGTAGCTGGGTTGAAATAACCTAAAGATGCTGCTGAGGGCAAACGCGACAACCACCCTGCCTAGGGGCTATACTACCATTCTCTTGTCTTAAAAATAATTGCGCCTACCTACTTAGCGGTTGCTCAAGTGATCGCAGGGCAGCAATACTATTGCACCAAGCAACAGCAAAATGATAAGACCCGCCGGGTTCTGGAAAAGTCCTTTGGCACCGAGTGGGCTGACCGCTACATGACGACCATGTTGTTTGATGCGGTCACCTGATCTTTCTACGAGCAATAGCCAGTATGAGTCAACCCAGCCTGGAACAAATTGCGACCCTGTTACAAAGCCCAGATGTCAAAGACCGGGTTTTAGGGATGATTGAACTGCAAAAAGAAGCAATGCCCATTGAGACAGCACTGCCCTTGATCAAGCGAGCGTTGGCAGATGAGAATGTGCAGGTGCGGGGCATGGCAGCGTTTTCATTAGGAATCAAGCCATCGCCTGAAAATCTGGAGATGTTGGTGCAGATTCTGAACATCGACTCGGATCACAATATGCGGGCGATCGCCGCCGGGGCATTGGGCTATTTAAAAGACAAGCAGGCACTCCCATCCCTCCGCCATGCGTTTTACGAAGACACCCACTGGTTAGTGCAATTTAGTGCCGCCGTGGCGTTGGGGAATTTACAAGATCATCGGGCTAAAACCTTGTTACTGGAAGCTCTTGATGGCCCCAATGCCCTGTTACAAGAAGCCGCCATTATGGCATTGGGGGAAATTGGAGCCATCGATGTCCTCGATCGCCTCTTGCCCTTTGCCCAGTCTAAAGACTGGATGATCCGGAGGCATTTAGCCGAAGCGTTGGGGAATCTTAGCGACGATCGCAGTCAAGCAACGCTCAAAGCTTTAGGGAAAGATATCAATCCCCAGGTTGCCGAAGCGGCTCAGCGATCGCTGCAACATTTAGAGAGCCCTACAGCAAAACAAAAAGAAATGTAAGAATACTATTCCTGTAAAACCCTATCCTAAAGTCACATCTAGTTCCATTAACTCTCATATATCATTCAGGATTGCTGTATAGAAGAGGCAATCCCATAGTCAAATTGGTCTACCGATGAATTTTAAGCAACCACTTCGACGCTCCTTCTCAAACAACCTGAATTCGTTAGCGTCAAACAAGGATCTGGGGATGAATGAGATCGTATCCTGCTGCTTTAAGCTTCTGATTACTGACCTGCAAGCTCTTGCGCTGAAAGCTCAATTTCGAGGCATCCCAATCCACTGGTGGTAGACCGTAGCGAGAACAGACACGTTTGACCTGTTCTTTGACTGTAAGCTGGCTGTCATCAACCAGGTTGTAAACTCCTTCAAGCTCGTTTAATCGCAGAAATTCGATCGCTCCGATGATGTCATCGCGGTGAATCCAATTGATAAAGCGATCCCCCTTCCCTGGAATGGTCGTACCAGCCAAACCGCCAAACATATCTACCAGCTCTCTGTCGGGACCATAAATTCCCCCCAACCTCAAAACACAGACTTTTTGGCGATCGTTCGCTGCCTGCAATATTGTTTGTTCAGCCTCATAGAGTACCTGGCTTTTGTGATCCAGAGGGTCAATGTGGGCAGTCTCATCGACCCATTCTCCCTGGCGATCGCCATAGACAGCGCAGCTACTCAAATAGATGACTTGCGTCACACTAGGAGTCTGGCTCAAGGCATTGACCAAATTCTTCGTAGTGGTGATGTAAGTCGTTTCATAACTCGCTTCATCTGCTTGTTGGAAACCCGTTGGAGCTACGCTGACTACCAAAGTATCTTGACCTTGGAGCAGGGAATGCACAGCCGTGAAGTCATCCCCTTTCATTAAGACTGCTTTGGAGACAGTTTTTGCAAGTGAAGCCACTCGTTCTTTGCTCGTGGTCGTACCCTTAACAAAGTGTCCCCGCTCTTGCCAATAATCGGCTAGCGCGCTGCCCACATAGCCACAACCAAGAATCGCAATATTCTCGAAGATTGGGCGGTTCTGAGCCTGCTGGCGGAGCAGCTGACTGAGGAGATCCATATCTAGCGTAGGAGCACTCTCGTCAAAAGGATTGTTTCTGTCAATGGAGTTGTTCATTGTGCCTTTTCGGTGTTTGTTGAGCTTGGGTACAGGCGGAAAATGAGCCTTTATCCCCCATGAGTGAGCAACTCAGTGAATTACGAGTTCAGCTTGGCAAAGGTAATTGAGCTTACCCCTGACCTCACTCGGTTGATGCAAGCCGACTTGTGCCAGCCTGTCTTGTCTCATATCTTAACATTAATATTCATAAAAAATCCATTGACATTCTGTCCGTCTTGAGTATTTTCGGGGAATAACCGTGAAAATCCTTGAAACCCAGCCATGGCAAGCCTTGTATGGATTTCACGCAAAAACCGCTGAAATCCTTGCTTGCCAGCATTTTCAGCGGTTTTGATTGCTATTTCCCAGTCGATTTAATCATTAAGCAAAGGACGGATAACCGTCATCCCAGCTCGCGGGAGTACCGAGCGGCTATTTGTATAACGTTTGTATAGCTGGTAGAGGATGTGAAGATCAGGGCTAATCCAGAAGAGGTTACTCTCGGGTTAACCTCTTTGTGACGTTCTCTTAACGGCGATCGATGCTCACAACCTGCCCCTAGTGCAACTGCTTTAATTGCTCAATCAGGTGATCAAAATAGGGAGCAATGATGGCTTGTTGTTCTAATTCCACTCGCTTTAAGCTGGCAGCTTTAATGCCTTCCAGACCTACCACCATGGCATCTAGCGGGACCTTCAATTCTTGATAGAGCAGTTGCATATAATGCAAGCCTTCGGCGCAGGTGTAATCGTTGCGCTGTCCAGCAATACCGTAGGTGATACAGCGCAAAAAGTGCCAGAAATCTCGCCAGCAAGCATCTGCCCTTTCAGCTGGGTAAAGTCCGCCCCCAGGCTGAGTAATGGTGGGGAAGGCTTCTAATACCTGGCTTCTGGCTTCGTCTACAATGTCGCTGACGCGATCGCGCAATTGCTGCACCACTGGTATGAGTACGGTTGTTGCCGGGACAAGCTGTTGAATCTGCTGCACATCTTCATCCGTCAGATAGCGTCCCTCATCATCTGCCACCTGAAAGCGCTGAATTGCCTCTGCTGAGTGAGTATCTTGCCAGGTAGAAAAACTGACAATTCTGGCTTTTTGAATTAATTCGCGAACGTTGGCACTCAATTGTGATTTAGGCATTGCTATGTATTACCTCTGGATTACTCCGGTGGGCAGATCGATTCCATTTTCCCATAGTTTATTTACCATTGCGAATCAATCCGATTTTCGGTCACGAGCATCACACGCCCAAACGATCGCCTTTAGATCTACAGTGGAGAAAAGCTTGACTACTGATCATCATGGACCTCAGTCAAATCGAAACCGACTTGCAAAAACCGGATTTTCAATACCGGATTAAGGCGATCGCCGCCCTTAAAGATTATCTACCTGAAATCGCAGTCCCCATTCTGACCCAGCACATCCAGGATCCAGAATTTCTGGTACGAACCTTTGTGGCAAGAGAATTAGGCAGGCAAAAAACCTCCGAGTCCTTTGCTGCCTTGCTTCAAATCACGAGGTTCGACAACACCCCCAATGTGCGGGCAGAAGCCGCCAATTCTCTGTCCTTGTTTGGTAGAGTCTCTGCCTCCCATTTGGTCGAGACCTTTTTTAGAGACGACCACTGGCTAGTGCGCCGCAGCATCCTGGCCGCATTGGTCGAAATGGAATGTCCAGAAGAAGTTTTGGAAGTGTGTGGTTTTGGACTAGAAGGCGACGATGCCGCTGTCCAGGAAGCATCGGTTGATGGCTTGGAAGCGTTGGCAAATTCCCGCCAGTCTGAAGCCGCTCTAGCTCAACTCCTAACGCTAAAAAATTCAGCGGCTGCATATATCCGAGTTCGGGTTGCGTATGCCCTGAAACATTTTGACACCCCCGAAGCAAAGGAAGCACTTGCTCAACTGAGGCAGGATGAGGATCATCTGGTGGTTGGGGCAGCTAAGTAGCTGGGTTGAATTAACCTAAAGATGCTGGTGAGGGAAAACGCGATAACCTCTCTCTCTGCATGTGGGCTACACTCCGATTCCCTTGTCTTAAAAGTAATTGCGCCTACCTAC
>JBHJNR010000056.1:0-4212 GCA_050330615.1 Cyanophyceae cyanobacterium | reverse complement strand
CGTGTTGCAGCGTCCAAGCGGAAAACCATGACGCAGATGATAGAGGACTGGATTGATAGGCTACAAGAAGAAAAGCCGTCCTAGAAGGACGGGGGTTGTATCCCATTTCCAAGGCTCAGTCGGATCAAGCTGACTCAGCAGAATAGCAGTGGCCCACAAGGGATCCAAGATGTGAATGGGCGATTCTATGTAGTCATCGAGCCGATGGTTCTCCTCTGCCCACACCTCCGATAGGGCTCCTAGAATCACCAGCGCATTGTTGGCTTCGCCCGCTTGCAAAAATCGCCTCACAGTCGCCGCCAGCTCTAGGATCCCTTCACCCAGGGGATCCTCTTCACTACCGTCATCCCATTCTCGTCTGGCCTCCTCAATTAGCTCCCGCAGTTGTCGTCGATAAGGGGCCGCATCCACCCGCAGTCCCTGAGATGAGTTCGTCACCCCATCTGCAACCGTAGCCAGACGTTCCAGGCTGCTCATCCGTTCGGGATCCTCCAGCACCCACTGTTTGACCAAGTGCCGCAATTGGGATATGTCAAGACTCTCCAGCAAGGTATCCAGGGATGGCGACACCTGCACGGGCTGAGTTTGGCGGGCCACTGCCAACCCCACCGCCGCTAAGTGCTTGCACCACCCTTCAAAGGAATAAGGGCAGGAACAAGCAACCTCCTGTAACCGGGATCCCTGAAACAGGAAGCTACAAAGATAGCGATCCCCCTGACTCCCCCGCACATAAGCCTGAAGGCAATCTCCCCGCTGGATCATCTGTCCCACAGCCCCCTGCTGAAGCAAGTCTTCCGCTCGTTCCAGGCTGCGAGGGGACGCGTGGTGATGAACGATAGCCTCTGACAATGAGGGCATGACACACCTCTATCCAAGGGGGTACATGGGGGAGCGAAGGGGTTGGCTCAGTGGGTCAGAGCTTGAGAAAGCGTTCTAGAAACGCGATAAGAGGATTTCCACAAGAGGATGCCTGAGGCTCTCTAGTCGATCTTGCTCACCCGCTGCTGCAAGAGTTGGATCTGGGCTTCCAATTCCGCCAATTGATCGCGATTGGTCTGGATGATCTCCGGTGGAGCCTTGTCAGTGAATTTGGGATTTTGTAAACGGCCTCGGATCCCTTGGGCTTCTTTATCTAATTTGGCCATATCTTTTTGGAGCTTGGCCCGCAGCGCCTCAAAGTCCACCAAGCCCGCCAATGGCATCAACACCTGAATGGTGCCCACCACCCCAGCCGCCACCTGTTGAGGTTCCTCGGTTAGGGATCCCACAATCTCTAGGGATGTGGCCTTGGTCAGATCTTGGATATAGCTCTGGCCTTGGGTCAAGATCCGCTGCTCATAGGGATCCCCTGTTAGCAAGATGGCGGTGATCGTCTGTTTGGGCTTGAGGTTAGCCTCCGCCCGCAGATTACGCAGGATGCCAATCGTCTGAATCAGCAGTCCAAAGTCTTGCTCAAGAGCTGGGTTGACCCACTGGGGATCCACGCTGGGATAGGGCTGTACCGCGATGGAGGTCTGCTGTTGGCTTTGGGTGAGAATCTGCCAGATCTCCTCAGTCAAATGGGGCATCCAGGGGTGCAGCAGCTTGAGGATGCTCTCTAGCATGATGGCCAAAATCTGTTGAGCAGTGCGCTTGGCAACGGGATCCTCAGAGCGTAACCGGGGCTTGACCAGCTCGATATACCAATCGCAAAAATCATCCCAAATCAGGGAATAGAGCAACCGTGCCCCTTCCCCCAAGCCATAACTTTCCAAATTCTGGATGATCGCCTGGGTGCTGGAATGGAGCCGAGAGAGGATCCATCTGTCAGCCAATTCGAGCGCATTAGGATCTGGGGATCCCAATTGAGCGGGGGTCTGTTCCTCCAGATTGAGCAAGACAAACCGCGACGCGTTCCAAATCTTATTGGCAAAATTGCGGGCCGCTTCCACGCTGGCACTTTCGCCCGTTTTGCGGTCATAGGCAATGCGAACATCTTGCCCCGTGCCCACTACTTCTTTAACCAGGGCATAACGCAGGGCATCGGTGCCGTACTTATCCAAAAGCTCCAGGGGATCGATGCCATTATTCTTGGATTTGGACATCTTGGCCCCATTTTCATCCCGCACCAGACCATTGATATAGACATCCTTAAACGGGATCTGGCCCGTCAGTTGGGATCCCATCATGGTCATGCGGGCCACCCAAAAGAAGATGATGTCAAACCCCGTCGACATCAACACATTGGGATAATAACGGGCCAAATCTTCTGTCTGATCGGGCCAGCCTAATGTGGAAAAGGGCCACAAACCCGAACTGAACCAAGTATCCAAAACATCGGGATCCTGCTGTACCGATTCCACCTGGGATCCAAATTGGGCACGAGCTTTGGTCAGGGCATCATCAGCATCACGGGCCACCACAAAAGCTTGGGGATCCTGAGCAATCTCACCACCGATGACAGGATACCATGCGGGAATTTGATGCCCCCACCACAACTGCCGCGAGATACACCAAGGCCGCAGTTTCTCCAACCAGCCGGTATAGACCTTAGTCCACCGTTCCGGCACAAAGTCAGGATTGGTCTTCTGGTGTTCTTCTTCCAGACAGGTGGCCGCCATCGTGGAGACATCACAAAACCATTGAATCGACAGCAGCGGCTCAATGGGCACGCCACCCCGATCACTATGAGGAACGGTATGGGTATAGTCCTCAATTTTCTCCAAGAGATCATGCTCCTGGAACCATTTCACCACCTGTTTGCGAGCCTCAAAACGGTCTAAACCGGTGAAGGGATCCCCATTTTCATTGATCGTTCCGTCTTTATTCAAAATGTTGATAAAAGGAAGCTGGTGCCGTTTGCCAATCTCGAAATCATTGGGATCATGAGCCGGGGTGATCTTGACACAACCGGATCCAAAAGTGGGATCCACGTAGTCATCCCCTACAATCGGGATCAGGCGATCTTTGATGGGCAATTTAATCTGTTTGCCAATCAGATGTTGATAGCGTTCATCATTGGGATTCACCGCCACCGCAGTATCCCCCAACATGGTTTCGGGGCGTGTGGTGGCGACGATCAAAAAGGTATTAGGATCCTCCGCCAAAGGATAGCGAAAATGCCACAAATGGCCCTGGATCTCTTTATCATCCAGTTCGATATCCGATACTGCCGACTGGGTGGCCGGACACCAATTGACCAGATATTCCCCCCGATAGATCAGTCCCGCCTCATGCAGCCGCACAAAAGCCTCGATTACCGAACGATTCAGCCCTTCATCCATCGTGAACCGATCGCGGCTCCAATCCAGCGAAAAGCCCATCCGCCGCAATTGTCCCTTGATAGTGCCCTGGGATTGTTCTTTCCAGATCCAAGCCCGCTTGAGGAACTCCTCACGACCAATATCAAAGCGGCTTTTGCCTTCCTCCCTGAGTTTCCGTTCCAGAATGGTGTGAACCGCGATGCTGGCATGATCGGTACCCGGCACCCACAACACGTTATAGCCCTGCATGCGTTTAAACCGCACCACCACATCCGGCAGCGTAAAGGCGAAGGCATGGCCCATATGTAAGTTGCCCGTCACATTGGGGGGCGGCAGCACGATGCTAAAAGCCTCCCCTGGCTGACTGGGATCCGCCACATAAAAGCCCCCCTCCTCCCAAAAGGCTTGCCACTTGGGTTCGGTTTCAAAGGGATTGTATTGGGTGGCGAGGGTCTCAGCAGTCATAGAACGACGACTCAAATGAAATGGTAGGAGGGCGAATCACCCTTTAGCTAAAGCGGCGAAAGCCCCGCACTCTACCCGCAGGGTGAGTGTCGGGATGTAAGCCGCGTGAGGCAGAGCCGAACAATTTGATTTTACACTGGCTTCGGGGTAGAGTAAGGATGGCCTAAAAACCCACCTGACCGCATCGTAACGACAGGCTTCAGTAGCGGTAATACGCTTGCCCAGGATAGTTCGGCAGCTCAGGGAAGCCGTTTTCTCCAACTGGTTGCCATTGCATAAGTCCAAGAGAAATAGTGCAAACTTTATCAACCTGTGGAAGGCGGGTTGCTGCCTGGGTAGCAGGAAACTGCTGCGGGAATCAGTGGAATGTGCTGTTAAACAGGCATTACCAAAACCTCCGGAGGCTGCGTAAGGCCAATACTTTGCTTGCAAGGTGGAGGCAGCGGCTGTTGAAACAGGAAGCCCGTGCTGTATGCGTAGCATCAGCGTCGGGTACTTCACGAGA
>JBHJNR010000055.1:0-8322 GCA_050330615.1 Cyanophyceae cyanobacterium | reverse complement strand
TGAATGGATGCCAGGCGATTTCCATCGATCAAGGCCCGTACCAAAGGATAAGGTCAGCCGCCACACATCAAGGAATTCTGATGGACAACTCAAGAAGACCCAAACAGGAAAACCCTTTGTCGTCGTTCCTGATCTGCTTCCGTCCATCCTGGCTGCCATTTGGCGAGGCCTCTTGACGATTCTGAGATGGTGGGGCTAGCTAGTGCTTCTCAATGCGCTAGGGGCCTGGCTGCTCTGGCGTCTCTGGGTCAGCACTGGGTGGATCCGGAAAGACATAGATCGTTTCCACCTGTTGCCCTGCTGCGGGTTCGGCGCTGATCGTGCCCTGTTCCACCAAGTAGGTAACGGTCTCAGCTTGGAGTTGGTTTTGCTCTTGGCTAATGCTGACCCCCCCTTCCAAGACAATACGTTGTTCACGGGTGTAGTAGGTCAGCCGTTGAGAGCGAGCGGTCACCTGTTCTGCCGGATAGCTGATGGTGACATTGCCCTGGGCCGTCACCACCCCCGTATTGGCATTGGCCTCTTGGCTATCGGCGCGGATGGTCAGGGCGCGACTGTCTTGGGCAACGGAAGCACCTGCCATCGCCATCATCCCTACCATCCCCACCAACAGGGATCCCGTCACTCGAGTCAAAACCCCTTGTGCCCCTCTTTGTCCAACGCTTGATCCAGTCATTGCCATCACTCCAAAACCACCCACTGATAACGCCAAGTCTAGCCCGCCGGGTGGGTCACACTCGACCTGAGTGCGCAACACTTGTTCCGGTCGTCCTCTCCCCTCTGCTGACGGTGAGGGATCCGGTTCAAGTGCTAATCTCGTTAAGGATCCACAGTATCGATACCTCTCCCCATGCTCAAAGCTGGAATTGTCGGACTCCCCAATGTGGGTAAGTCCACCCTCTTCAATGCGCTGTCAGAAAATGCTAAGGCAGAGGCAGCCAACTTCCCCTTTTGCACCATCGAGCCCAATGTGGGCCGAGTCACGGTGCCGGATCAACGGCTCCAGCAGTTGGCCCAGATCAGCAGCTCCCTCCAGGTGGTGCCCAGCCAGATCGAGTTTGTGGATATTGCTGGATTGGTGGCCGGAGCCAGCCAAGGGGAGGGGCTAGGCAATAAGTTTCTTTCCCACATCCGGCAGGTAGATGCCATCGTCCATGTGGTGCGCTGCTTTGATGACGAAAACATCGTCCATGTGGCTGGATCTGTGGATCCCTTGCGGGATATCAATATCATCTCGCTGGAGTTAGTACTGGCGGATATGGCCCAGATTGAGCGGCGGTTGGAGCGGGTGCGCAAGCAAGCCAAGACCGACAAAACCGCCCGCCAAGAAATGGAGGTGTTAGAAGCTCTACAAGCAGAACTGGATCAAGGCAAGCCTGCCCGTTTGGTGGAGCTGGATGCCGAGCAAGCCGCCCTGATCGCCCCCCTCGAGTTGCTCACCCGCAAAAAAATCATCTATGCCGCCAATGTGGCTGAGGCCGAGCTGGCCACGGGCAATGCTTGGGTGGAGCAGGTGCGACAATTGGCCACCAGTGAATCGGCTGGAGTGGTGGTGGTGTCTGCTCAGGTGGAGGCCGAACTACTGGAACTACCCGAGGAGGAGCGGCAGGACTACCTGGACTCACTGGGCGTGAAAGAGGGTGGCCTCAAAGCTCTGATTCGAGAAACTTATCAATTGCTGGGGCTGCGCACCTATTTCACCTCCGGCGAAAAAGAGACCCGCGCCTGGACGATCCCCATTGGAGCCACGGCTCCCCAAGCGGCTGGGGTGATTCACTCTGACTTTGAACGGGGTTTTATTCGGGCTGAGACAGTGGCCTATGATGCGCTGGTGGCAGCGGGATCCCTGGGTGCCGCTAAGGAAAAAGGCCAAGTCCGCAGTGAGGGTAAAGAATACGTGGTGCAGGAGGGGGATGTGATGCTGTTCCGCTTCAATGTCTAATTAAATGTCTAAAATTACCTCACGGTCATACCCCTAGGTGTTGCAGAACACTCCGTTGGGGGTGTAGCTCGTTATGCTGTAGGGTAGTCCCTTTGAAGAATGCGCTCAGGATGCCTATGTCTGCTCCCTCCTCACCGCAGCAGATCCCCACCGGGATCCCGGATGTGATGCCCGCGCCTGCACGAGTACATCGTGGGTGGAATTGTTTGGGACAGGCGGATACCCTTCAGCTTTTGAGCCAGACCCTCGGAGCCCGTGGGGTGATCTTGGGAGGCGAGGGATCCCTGGAGCGGGTGGAGGCGCAGCTGAGTCGGCTGGGATCCCGTTCATCTCTGAGCTGGAAACCCTATGGTCGCTACTGTAGCCAAGCGGAACGAGAAACCCTATTGGCCCACTGCCAAGCCCATCAGGCCACCGGCATTATCGGGGTGGGAGGCGGCAAAGCCCTGGATATGTCGAAGTTAATCGCCCACGATCTGGGCTTGCCCATCGTCACCATCCCCACCTCAGCTGCCACCTGCGCCGCCTGGAGTGCCCTGTCCAATCTCTATTCTGAGCAGGGATCCTTTGATCACGATGTATCGCTGGCTCGTTCCCCCGATCTGCTGCTATTGGATTATGAGCTGATCCGGTCGGCCCCCATGCGGACTCTGCGGGCGGGGATCGGCGATGCGTTGGCCAAATGGTACGAGGCATCGGTCAGCAGCCGCAGCTCGGAAGATGTGCTGGTGATTGCGGCTGTGCAGCAGGCGCGGGTGCTGCGGGATCTGTTGTTGCAAAAGGCGGAGGTAGCCCTGGAGGATCCCGGCAGCCTGGTCTGGCAGCAGGTGGTGGATGCCTCAATTCTGTTGGCAGGGGTTGTGGGTGGACTCGGGGGATCCCAATGTCGCACCGTGGCCGCCCATGCGGTGCATAACGGCCTCACCCATCTCACCCGCCATAAATCCAGCTTGCATGGGGAAAAGGTGGCCTACGGGATCCTGGTGCAGCAGCGGTTGGAGGAAATCTTGCAGGGCAATCAACTGGCCGCCACCGCTCGCCAACAACTGATCGGCTTCTACAAAACCATTGGCTTACCGATCACGTTGGCAGATCTGGGACTGGATGGGTTGAGCAGCGATGACTTGAACCGAGTGGCGCAGGTGGCCTGTGCCCCCGCCTCCGATATTCACCATCTGCCCTTCTCCGTCTGGCCAGAAGCCCTGGTGGTGGCCCTGCAAACCACCGATCTAGAGGGATCCCGTGTGGCGGCAGGACTATCGACCTTGGCCTAATGATTGGGGGCAGCCTTCGGGTTGGCCATTGATCGCTAGGATTGGAAAGCAATCTTGGCGGCGCTAAATCATGATCGGGAGTAGACGTTGGGGTGGGTACGGATTTCGCTGGTTCCGCTTAGCCATTCAAATGCAGGGATCCATTGCCCTGTCGGTCATCCCCCAAACCGTGATTTGTGGCCTCTTTGGTCTCTTAATCTCTGTCCTCTACGATCTGGGGGTTCCTGTTGCCCTGTCTGCCTTGGTGGCCTTTGTGCCCAATATCGTCTTGGGACTGATGCTGGTGTTTCGCACCAATACCGCCTACGAACGCTTTTGGGAGGGACGCAAAGCCTGGGGATCCGTGGTCAATGATGTCCGTAATCTGGCACGTCTGATTTGGGTGGCGATTGAGGAGAGGGATCCCGGAGATCGGGAAAACAAGATCAAGACGTTGTATCTCCTGCCCGCCTTTGCGGTAGCCATGAAACAACACCTGCGACAAGAACCCCTGTTGGAGGAAATCAACCCGCTGCTGAGCTTAGATCAAAGGCAACGACTCCAGCCTCTCAATCATCCCCCCCTACAAATCGCCTTTTGGATTGGGGACTATCTTCAAGAGCAATTTGAGACCAAGCGTTTAGACGTCTACCAATTGACCATCATGGTGGAGCGGCTAAATAGCATGGTGGATGGGCTAGGAGCCTGCGAACGGATCTTGATGACCCCCATGCCGCTGGCCTATGCTCTGCATCTGAAGCAACTGCTGCTGATCTATTGCCTATCTTTGCCGTTTCAGATGGTGCAAGGCTTGGGCTGGTTGACAGGGCCAATCGTTGCTCTAGTCAGTTTTATGTTGTTTGGAATTGAGGAAATTGGCATTGAGATTGAGAACCCTTTTGGCCGGGATCCCAATGATCTGCCACTCGATGTGATCTGCCAAAAGATGAAGCAAAATATCGACGATCTGCTCCACAATGGTCGGCAGAAAATGCTAGCCGTTCCCCCTCAATTCAACCCCTGATTGAGCTGAGCCAACATCAGTCGGGCCGTCTGAATGGGATCTTGGGCCTCCATTAACGAGCGCACCACCGCCACCCGTTGTGCCCCTGCCGCCACTACTTCCGGCAGCGTTTGCAGGTCAATGCCCCCAATGGCAAACCAAGGGATCCGGGCTTTTTCTTGCACCAGCCGCAGGTAGTCAAATCCAGCGGGTTCTTTGCCTGCTTTGGTGGGGGTGGCATAGACGGGGCCAGCACCGATGTAATCGGCAGAGGTAGTTAGCGCCGCCGCCAACTCTTCGGCATTGGTGGTGGATTGGCCAATCAGCTTGTGGGGGCCTAACAGGCGACGGGCTTCCGCCAACGGCAGATCGGTTTGTCCCAGGTGGATCCCATCGGCTCCCGTCACCAGCGCCAAATCCACCCGATCATTGACGATCATCAAGGCCCGATAGTGGTCACAGAGGGAGCGCAGCAACTGGAGATCGGCCAAGGCTTGCCGATGGGTGGCGGTCTTGTGACGATATTGCACCAAAGTCACCCCCCCCTGGAGCGCTTTTTCCACCGCCATCAACCAGTTGGGCACCGGACTGGTCACCAGATAAAGATGGGATCCCAGCAACCGTTTTTGCAGCGATAGCCCCAATAGCTGGGTTTCAATCTCATAGAGGCGATAGCGCATCTGCTTGCAGGACTGGGGGATCCCGGCGGGCCAAAAGGCATGGGTTTCCGCCAATTTGCCATACTCCTCCAACACCCGCAGAGCTTCCTGTACCCGGCTGCAATTGGCCTGCAAGAGGCTTTGAATGCTATCGCGCTGGGTGGAATCAGGATAATCGGGATCCCCGCCTGGATCCCCAGGAGTATCGCGCGCCACCCGCAGGGGATCCGCATGCCAGCGGGCCAAAGCCTGCCGCATCTCCTTACAATCACTGGCCCATTCACTCGATTCCAACCCAAAGCGAAACCATTCCTCTAAGACCCGCAACCCTTCCCGAGCCCGGTCAAGATTGGCATCCAAAATGCGGGCAATGGCTTGTGTTTTCATAGGAGCGGAGAAGAAGGGACGACAATCCTGGCAGCAGATCGCCAGCCCAGCCCAATCACATCACTGATCGTTGGGGGAGCATTGGGATCCAATTGCCACCATTATTATGGAGAATTGCCCGTTGAAATGAGTTGATTTTGACGGAACTACACCAGATCCACCTCAGTCCAGATCCACTTCAGTCCAGATCCAGGGGAGAGCTGGAGGGCATCTGGGTCGAGACCTTTTGGCGATGGCTTACCGATTGAATAGCGTCTACCTGAGCCGTAGCCACCTCCAGCGCCGTCTGCATCTCTTGAGCCGACTTGGCATAGGAACGCTTACGAATTAAGGCCACCCGCGCCAACTCATCATCTTTTTGCAGAACGGCGGTTTTGGCTTTCTCTAACCAGAAGTCAACCTGCTGTTGGAGGTCTTGATAACGCCCCTCCAAGGATTTTTGTTGGGCGATCGCCGCCGCTAACGTTTTTTGCAACCGCTGCGGATCATGACGAGGGCCGGGATCCCCACTGCCATAGAGAGGAACGACAGAAGCGGGTGTGCGGTGGGAGCGTCGCCACCGCTTGACTCCCACCACCCCCAAAATCACCACCATGAGACTGGTGCCCAACAGCGAAGGCAATAAGGGGGAACTGGGATCCCGTAATTCTTGCCGCAGTGTTTGCCACATTGAGGGGGTCTGAGCCGTCACAACAGCCGCCTGTGAGGGGGCATAGAGACCTAGCCCCAACGCTCGAGCCTGAGCCACCGCTCCGTCATACAACTGCTGCAACCCCGGCTCCGGTAGCTGCCAAGGGGCGACGGTATGCCCAGAGGCCAACAGTTGAGCATTGACCAATCCGCTTTGGTTGTAGGCAAATCCATAGATGCGATTGCCAGCTCCGAGCTGGACAGGATTGATCTGCACCACACTATCCACCGGCAACAGTTGACTGAGGGCTTGGGTGGTCTGCTGCTCCACCAGCTCCCCCGCACCAGGGGGCACCATCTGATAGGCCAGATTGAGGGCAAAAAGTCGACCATCAATGGTGATCAAAACCTCTGTTGGCCCGATCACCTGCACCACCTGCCCTTGCAAGAGAGCACCCTGAGCCACCGCTGAGGATCCCACTCCACCCAGCAGACCTAACCCACCTAACAGGGAGGATCCAATCACCAAACAGGAGGCACTCAGGACTGAGGGGCGAGGGCTAGCCATAATAAAAGGGAAAAATGAGTGCAAATGGGACACAAGCAGCTTAAGTCTATGCTAGCGCGAGGGTTTGCCCCTGTTGAGGTTCCAGCCCAGATCAGGCTAGATCGGCTCGATCAGATCCCTAAGATCAGCGGAGAGAGCCAAGGGTGGCGTCGCCTCCGCCAGCCATTGCTTGAGCCGATAGGTGGCCCGACAGTCATCCTCGTTGTAGGTGGCCAACCATTCCAGAAAATGGGGATCCTGGGTTTCTAGCCACTGGGCATACCAAAAGATCGACTGTGCCCCACCCGATTCGGACAACCGCCACTCAAACCCCAGCCAGCGGGCGATAGTTTTGAGGGAATAGCTCTCGATGGGCAGCACCACCCCGTGGGTGACCACCTGATGCAAGTCCACAAATCGCTTCAGCAGCCGATGCAGACGGCGGGGGGCAGTGCCATGCTTGAGGGCTAGTTTGCGACAGGTCTGGACTTCAAAGGCATGAAAGTGATAGATGGGGGCTTGGGGATACTGTTCGCTCAGGGTCAAAAAGGATTCCCAGACCTGCTGCTCTTGGGCAGGATCCGGGGCCATCAAGCGGTGATAGTCGATCACCTGTCCCTTGCGGATCAGCAGCACCCCCAACAGATAGGCCACCCCATGATGGGGATCCGCCTCGATATCAAAGCACAGCTCCACCGGCTGCGGCCAAGGGTCAAAGCCTTCTAGCCCCTCCAGAGGCCGAATCCAGACAGGTTTTTGACTATGGGTGGATTGGGCTTGGCGCACTAGTTGAACGGCGGCTTTGGGGCCTAACCCTGCCAGCGGACTGAGCTGGTCGACGGAGGCTTGGGCCAACTCGCCAATCGAGGTGATCCCCGCCGACACCAGGATGGGATGACGGGTGCGGGTCACCCCCGGCAACAACCGCAAGGGATCCGATTGGGCGGAATGTTCTCGACAAAAGTCCTGCCACGGGCACAGGCTACAGCGGCTGCGGGCCATAAAGACATCCGGCATCTCGGTCGCCGTCACCACCGCCCCCAAGGACTGAATCAAGGTGGGGATCCGGTTCAACCATCGCCGCAACCGCACCGTCTGCCACGCGCCATCTTGCAGCACCAGCCAGCCAGTGGTGGGGGTAAAGCTCTGCACCTGCCCCAGCACAAAGGCATGAAAAGCCAGAGCCAGCTCATAGTCGGGCTTAATCCGTTTGCTAGCCCGAATCTCGACGGGGGTGTAGTGGCCTTCTAGATCGGATCCCTGCCACACCAGACCATCCGGCTGTGAGCGCAACTGCACATCTCCCAGATTAGAGGGTGTCTCTAGCCCCGGTAACGGCACTTCCAGATGGGCCTTGTAAATGCGATGGATCCGCTGCTGCATCAGGGCTGGGGTGGATCGTCCCTCTGGATGCGTGGGATCCACTTCGATGCCCGGAAATTGCACCTGGATATGCTGCTGATGGTGCTGCCGCTCTTGCCGCAGTTGGCCCACATAGGCACTGGGATCCTGTTTGTCATCGGCGGATCCGTGGCGATTGAGATAGGGGATCCGTTGACAGCGGTGAAAGGCCAGCAGGTCAGGGGCGGTGATGGTCAGGGGCGAGAGGGCATCATCTCTCACCGGACGGACTCCAAGGCAAGACCCTTCAACTCCAGACAGGTTTCCACCACACTGAGCCAACCCTGAGCCAGGTTTTCGAGTTTGTAGCCCCCTTCTAGCCCAAAGACACAGCGGGGGGTCAAGTCCAAGCAAAGACGGGTCAAACGGCCAAAATCTTCTGGACTCAGGGTCATGCCCGCCAAGGGATCCCCAGCAGCACAATCAAACCCCGCACTCACCAACAGCAGATCGGGGTTGAAAGCCCGCAACCAAGGCATCACCTGGGTGGTCATGGCCTG
>JBHJNR010000054.1:0-4307 GCA_050330615.1 Cyanophyceae cyanobacterium | reverse complement strand
GCCCCAGCCAGGGAAGTGGGATCCACTGAGATGGGATCCGTTGGCGGCACGGTTGAGCCCGTAGTGGTAGACGTCGAAGCAGGAGAGGTAGAGAGGGCCAAAACCCCAAGCCCAAAGCCAAGGACAGCCCCAGTGCCCCCCACCGCCAACCAGACCCAAGTGGGGGAGGATCCCAGCCAGGTCTGAATCTGAGCTAGCAGCGGCAAGCCAGCAGGCTCAGTTGGTACGGGTACGGCAAGAAGCGAGGGTCGCTGCGGTTGATCGCTCAAGCCAGCATTCCCAGCACTAGCATTCCCATCCATAAGGTGACTCTGGCTGGGGGGATCCTGGGCTGGAACTGAGTCGAGGTTGACGTGAGTATTCGGGGCCGTACGATTGACCAGAAGGCGATAGGCATCTTGTAGTCGTTTGAACTCTCGCTCAGCCGAAGCCCGCAAAATCAGCGGCGTATGAGCAGGCAAACGATCGGGATGGATCTGTTGCATTTGGTTGCGATAGGCAGCCTGAAGTTCACTCGCAGAGGCCCAGGTGGGCACCTCTAGCAGCTGATAGGCTTCTTGCTCAGCGTCGGATAGTTGTGTCACCCCCAATAGGGATCCTGGCACTGCGACCACAGCAGGTTCGCTGGTAAAAGGCTGGGGTGGGGTCTCTAGACGGGGCTGAGGGGTCAAATCAGCAGGAGACAACTCAAGCGGTTCAGACAAAAAAGCCAATAGATCCTCTTGAACCAAGGGATCCACCACAGGCTCAGAATGGGGGAGAGCCTCTGAGGGATCCACCCAAGGATCAATCCAGATTTCATTCGTGTCGATAGTGTTCATCCTGCCCCATTCCCTGATGCTGCCCAATGACACCTCAAGGGTGCCTACCTCTTCTAGAATAGCCAGCCTCTAGACGGATGGACTATCAGAGAGAAACATCAAGGATACTCTCAGCCGTCGTTAGCTCAGGAGTCAGGTTAAGAGGGAAGCTCGTCGTAGGTCTGCACCCCGAAATAGTGCAGTCGATTGAGCGGCCAAAAACGCAGGATGGTGTGACCAATGATATTCTCCTTCTCCAAGAAGCCCCAATAATGGGAGTCTTGGCTGTCATTGCGGTTGTCCCCCAAGACTAAGTACTGGTTCTCAGGCACCACAAAATCTGATCCCTGAGCCGATACACCGGGGCAGGTGCCTGGACAGGAGTAGAAGGGCGGCTCAAAGATATAGTTTTCTTCGATCACCACATCATTGATGGCCACAGTGCCATCGGCAATGCGGATCCGATCACCGGGCAACCCCACCACCCGCTTAATATAGGCTCCCTCAAAATTCAGACGCTCTGGTGGGTCAAAAACGATGATGTCTCCCCGCCGGGGATCCCGAAAATAGTAAGAGATTTTTTCCACAATCAGGCGATCCCCTACCTCTAAGGTCGGCAGCATCGAATTGGACGGGATCCATCGAGCCTCAGCCACAAAGGTGCGGATCCCGACCGTCAGCAATACCGCCAGCACGATGGTGATGATATTTTCCCGGTGCTGGTGCCACCAGCTGGAGGGGCCTGGATCGGGTTGGCCCGGATTGGAGCTACCCCCTAGATTTGAGCTACCGTTAGAATTGGTTTTGGCATTTCTTTGGGGTTCGATGGGAGCCAAGGCTTCTGAGCGGGAAGATTGGGGCTGGGGGTCTGGGGAAGACAGTGGAGGCATGGGCGCGGGGTTGACACTGTTTCTGATTATGGCATCTGCATCTGGCTTTCCAGCCATTTCTACCGATAGAGGGGATCCCGGTTGCCCTTAAGATTGCCCCCAGTCTGATCCATCAACCCAGACGCAAATTTACCAATACAACCGATAAATAAACGATAAAAAATGGGATCCCTCGTGCCTAAGCTGTCCAGAACAGGCACAATAACGGGTAACCCCCTTTCTTTCTATTGACTTTTGATCATCCGCATCACCAGGGCTAGCCATGTCTGAGCTTGATCCCAGAACCACCCAGAGCAAGTTTTCGACCACCACCCAACAGGCTCCCCTGCCGGAACGGAGGCCGATTATCGAAAGTGCTGGCCTAACTACATCAGGCGGCATGGGGGTAAATGAGATGTCCAATATCTTGGATCCCCATTTGGCTGGGGCGGCTCAATATGCCTTGATCTTGCAAACCCCTGAGTCTACGCAGGTGGTGATTTTGCGAGATGTGATCGAAACAGTGGGCCGGACTGGCGACAATACCATTCGGATTCATGATCGGTTTCTCTCTCGACATCATGCCCACTTGGTACGGGTGCCCAATCCTGAGGCCGAGGGACGCCATACCTATCGTCTGTTTGATGGCGGGCGAGATGATCGTACCCACAGCCGCAATGGGGTCTTTGTCAACGACAATGAGGCCCACAGCTATGTGCTCCAACCTGGCGATCAGATCCACTTTGGCCCCAATGTCCGGGCGATTTTCTATCCGCTAGAGCGCATGGGATCCCAAGGTCTAGACTAGGCTTGGGCGGGTGTGTGTCCCATTGACGTGCCCGTTCCTGCTGGTGAGTAAACTCAGAGTCCAGTTATAGACGGAATAGTCTCTTAATCGAGTTCCCCCCTGACTTTGTCTCTGGTTTGGACATTCGGCCCAACGTTTTGTGGCAAACTGTTGCTACCTCAACGCTATCAGTACCTCCTTCCTTATGTCTGGCGATTACAAACCTGGTCTCGAAGGCGTTCCTGCCACCCGCTCCAACATTAGCTATGTGGACGGACAAGCGGGCATCTTAGAATATCGCGGCATTCCGATTGACGAACTGACGCGCGGTAGCAGTTTCCTTGAAACGGCCTATCTTTTGGTCTTTGGCCAGTTGCCCACAGCCGAACAGCTCAATACCTTCCAAGAGGCGATCCGTACCCATCGGCGGGGGAAATATAGGATCCGGGACATGATTAAGTCATTTCCCCCCACCAGCCATTCGATGGATGCGCTGCAAACTTGTGTGGCGGGCTTGGGGCTGTTCTATCCGTGGCAAGAGTACGACGACGATTATGTCTTTGGCACCGTCACCCGTCTCTTGGCCAAATTGCCGACGATTGTGGCCACCTTTCACCAGATGCGGCAGGGGGATGACCCAATCCTGCCCCACGACGGTCTCGACCATGCCTCCAATTTTCTCTACATGCTGACGGGCACTGTTCCAGACAAATGGGCCGCTCAGATCTTTGATATTTCCCTGATCTTGCACGCCGAACATACGGTCAATGCCTCTACCTTTGCGCTGCTGGTGAATGCTTCTACCTTGGCCAATCCCTATAGCGTCGTGGCATCGGCGATTGGCACCCTATCGGGGCAGTTGCATGGGGGAGCCAGCGAGCAAGTGATGCTGATGCTGCAAGAGATTGGCAGTGTCGAGAATGTCCGCCCCTATATCGAGAAGCGCTTGGAGAAGAAGCAGCGGATCATGGGCATGGGCCACCGGGTCTACAAGGTCAAGGATCCCCGTGCCATCGTCTTGCAGGGGCTGGTGGAGGAGCTGTTTGACCGCTATGGGCATGATAAGTTCTTTGATGTGGCCCTAGAGGTGGAGCGAGTCTGCGAAGAGTTACTGGGATCCCGTGGGATTTATCCCAATGTGGATTTCTATTCAGGCCTGGTCTACGCCAAGCTGGGGATCCCGACAGATCTGTTTACGCCTGTGTTTGCCATTTCACGGGCGGCGGGCTGGTTGGCCCATTGGCGGGAGCAGCTCTCTGACAACCGCATCTTCCGGCCCACCCAAGAATACATTGGCAAACATGGGGTTCCCTATACGCCGCTGCCTCAACGCGGATAACCAGGCTGTAACTTTTTGTTACCGCTTCTTGGAGGGAAAGGTTCGACACTTGACCCAAACAAAGGTAATTACACGAGTTTCTCCAGCTAAATAACCCCTGGATTACGAATAAGCACTGAGAGGACTAGTCCTCTGTCCAGAAAGGAGGATGTTACTTCAGTATCAGAGGTGACAAAATAAGCTTGCAGGTCTCATATTTCCTGTGGAATCTCAAGGTCACTTGATCATTCGGCAGATCCGATAATCTGGTCAAAGGGGAGAGTGGTGGCAGTGGAGGGGCGGCGTCGTCACCATCGACATTGCCGATATCCTGGAAAGCTCCGCAGGTACTCGCGACTCTGAAATGCTGGAATGCTGGCCTAGCGCTCTACCAGAGCAAGGGCCAAGTAGTGGTGGTAAACTACCCCGCGCTACAGAGCGCGGAGCCTTCAATAGCCCTGAGCCGAACATGATCCGCAAGGGAACACGCCCAGCCCGAACCTTCAGGCGAGTTTACAATTCGCCCCAATGTT
>JBHJNR010000053.1:0-5862 GCA_050330615.1 Cyanophyceae cyanobacterium | reverse complement strand
CCACAGGTGGCGGGCGAGCGCCTGACCCCTGCGCTGCCCATGCGCGAACGCCGCGCGATCCAGCACTGGTGGCGACGGCGACGGCGGCTCGGCAAGGCGCTCAACCTGTTGCGGCTGACCAAGGCCAGCATCACCTTCGAAGGCGCGGCGCGCTATGCCGCCTGGAAGATCGAGCGCCATACCGGGGTCGCCATTGCCGTGACCCCGCTGCGCGAACGCGTGCCATTGCTGGCCCTGCCGAGTTTGGCCTGGGCATTATGGCGTCACAGCCTGCGCCAGCACCGCCGCCGCTAGCTCATGTAGCGCATCTCGACCGTCATCCGGGTCACACCCTCGCCCACGCGAAAGCGGGTCTTGTCGAGCGAAGGCGGCAAGGGAATGCCGAGCAGGGTCTTGACCACCGGATCGTTCGACATGCCCCCGCCGTCGATCGAGAAATCGGTCTTGCGGTTGCCATTGGCATCGTGCTGCACGGTGAACGCATAGTCGCCCGCCGCCGGCAGCGGCACACAGACGGTCATCGAACCCTTGCGCGGGGTGGTGTCGATCCGGTGGATGTAGCGCTTGCTCTTGAGCCAGTCGCTGCATTAATGCATAGACCGCCAGCATCTGGGTGCCCCCCGCCAACAGCACTGCTCCTTGTCGGGAAGCCGCTACTGCCAATCCTGCGACCAATGGCTGCATGGGATCCCCTACTGCTGCCAAGATCTCAATGCCACTAGAGTCAGTCGAGATTTGGCTCAGCCCCCGTTGAGCCAGCTCTAGCTTTTGGCTGTGATTGCAGGTGGGATGGCTGCTGTTGACCATGCCCGCCACCGGGTAGCCCAACCCCAAGAGCACCGCTAAGGCTGTAGAGGTTCCCCCCGCCACACATTCCCCCATCACCAAGATGCGATTGGATTGGGCCAAACGGGATCCCCACGCCAAGCCCAATTCAAAACGTTGTTGAACCTGTTCCACCCTCATCGCCCTGCCGGTACTCAGACAGTTTGCGATGGCCGGAATGGCCGGAATTAAGGCAGGCAAGGTTGTGGGCAAGCCACAGTCAAAGAGATGGAGTGGGATCCCGAAGTGTTGTAATACGGCTCGGCTGATCACCACGGGGGAGGGATAGCCATCTGGCGAGGTCGGTAGGCGGGGGGAATAGCCCTGCAACAGTACCTCTGCATCGGCCAAGGCAGTCTGGCGACGATGGGCTGGAGTCGCTCCCGCCGCTGAGATGCCCGGAATCAAAGCCGTCTCGGTAAAGCCAAATCCACAGAGAAAGTGACACTCCAAAGCCGCCGCCCGTTGACACCATCCCTGAGCCTGAGGGATGCGGGTGTAAGCGCGCCAACCCGGCGTGAGAAGGGGAGAGGAATGCACAAAAAAGGCTTGAATCAGGGATCCTAGACTAGCACTCGTCGGGATCCCGCCTGAGCAAAGGTCTAGCAGTACGGTTTTCTTAACCTTTCGGTCACTAAGACCCGACGTTACCATAGAGGAAAGTATCGGGTATCACAGAGACTATGAGCTTCTTTGATTCTGAAATCGTCCAACAAGAGGCCAAGCAGTTTTACGAAGACTTTCAGAGCCTGATGAGCTTGGGCGGCGATTATGGCAAGTTTGACCGTGAAGGCAAGAAGCTCTTTATCGAAAAAATGGAAGAGCTGATGGATCGTCAAAAGATCTTTATGAAACGGCTAGAATTGTCGGACGATTTTATGGCCCAGATGACCATCAAGCAGATCCAATCTCAACTGGGATCCGCTGGCATTAGCCCCCATCAGATGTTTGACCAGATGAATCAAACTCTAGAGCGAATGAAAGCCGAGGCAGAAAGCTAGACTCCCTGCCTCTATCTCCTCAACTCAATCCCTAAGCCAACGCTGGGATCCCTGGCCAGCGGCCCAACGCTCGCCCCAGCTGCTCCAGCTCCTTCATCAGCTTGGCAAAGTCCGCAAAGGGGAGAGATTGCGGGCCATCAGACAGAGCTTGGGCTGGATTAGGATGCACCTCAATCATCAGGGCATCAGTACCTGCCGCTAACGAAGCCTTGCTCATCATCGGCACAAACTGAGACTGGCCAGTGCCATGGCTGGGATCGATCACCACCGGCAAGTGGGTCAAGGTCTTGAGGACTGGGATGGCAGAGACATCCAGTGTATTACGGGTGTACTGGCTATCGAAGGTACGAATGCCGCGCTCACACAAGATAACGTTGGGATTACCCGCCGCCAAGATATATTCTGCTGCCATCAGCCATTCGGTGATGGTGGCCGCTGGACCTCGCTTTAGCATGACGGGCTTGGGCTGGGATCCCACTTTTTTGAGGAGGGGGAAATTCTGCATATTGCGCGCCCCCACCTGCAAAATGTCGGCCACAGCGCCCACCTTGTCCACATCAATGGTGTCCATCACCTCAGTGATGATGCCCAACCCCGAGGCATCTCGGGCTGCTGCCAACAAATCGAGGGCGCTCTCGCCATGCCCCTGAAAGTCGTAAGGTGAGGTGCGAGGTTTGTAGGCTCCACCGCGCAAAAACGCCGCTCCACAGGATCCCACATGGTTGGCGGTGGCGATGATCATCTCCTCATTTTCGACCGAGCAGGGGCCAGCCATGACCACGATGGGGCAATGATGGCCAAAGGCAATGGATCCCTGGGGAGTCTTGACGGTGACGGTGGTGTAGTCGCCGTGGCGATATTCCAGACTGGCCCGCTTAAACTTTTTGCCCACCCGCATCACCTGTTCGATGAAGGGGCTGTATTGCTGTACCGCAGCTTCATCCAAGGAGGCAGTGTCCCCCACCAGCCCAATCACCACTTTTTGGGTGCCGATGATTTTTTCGGGTGTTAGGCCCATCTGGCGGAAATGGAGGGCCAGTTGCTCAATGGCTTCACTGGGGGTCTCATCTTTCATCACCACAATCATGATTTGCTCTCCTCTTGACATCACAGTCGGTCGAGTCAACCCTATCCTAAGCACAGCCCATCATCACCCCATAATCAAAGGTTGGCCCAAAATAAGGGGCTTGGCCCAAAACAATGGCAGGATCGTGGGGTCTGTCTACCTAAGGATCCCATGGCCATTCCCAGCTCCGTTCGTACCCAACTCGGGGATCCCTCTTTAATGTGTCAGGAGCGCGTGGATCCTTGGTTACCGTTTGCTTGGCCGGTGCAGCTGGGATCCGATGGCATCCTCTGGGGAAGTGAGGCTGCTAGCGATATTGAGTGGGCTTTTGTTGTACTCCAACTCAAGCTTTCCCATCCGCCTGTTCCTCTGGTGATACTCAGGGATCCCAGCTCAGAGGCTGGCCCCGTGGATACCACCGCCCGCATTCTGGCTTGGGGGATCAATCGGGTGGTGCAAGGGGTGCTTATCGATCAACAGCTGCCGCAGTATGGATTCACCGCTGACGCCAGCCAAGGGGCTACCCTGGAGGCTCTGTTACAGTTGGCTCCCCAGATCCCCGATTATGCCCAGGCTCTATTGGCCTTGGAATTGATCTATCGCGGCATCGACCCAGGATCCCAGGCCAAGATTCGGGCCACCTGTGGAGAAGATGTGACCAAAGCAGCTCACCAGATGAATATGATGTGCATCAAGCCCGAGGATCCCGACAGGACAGTGCTGCAAGTGCAACATATCGCCCTGAAGTTCTGTGGCGACCAAGAAGCCGCCTTGGCTGAGCGATTGCAGGTTAGGTTATCCGATGGACGAATGGTTTGATCCCATACTGTTCAGCACTAGCTACCACCACGTACCACGGGTGACCAGAGGGAGCAATCTGGTATGATAAGCCCAGCGGTGAAATGCAAGATACATAGCATGACTCATCCCATTGAGAGGGAGAAAGACACTTTGGGACTACCGACCTAAGGTAAGCTCCTCCTTGATCTCAAAAACCCAAAAGCCTCTCTCAGAGTGTGTCTCTGGGCGGTTAGCTCAGCGGTAGAGCGCCTGCCTTACAAGCAGGATGTCACTGGTTCGAATCCAGTACCGCCCATCTTCTCTCAAGCTCCCTCACTGGGGGCTTTTTTAGTCCCTGACTGGCTTTGGAGGATCTTTGAGCAGGTTCCTAGGCTGGGTGGGGTGAGGTAAGTTGTGGAACTTTCTAATACTTTTCATCTGCTTTTGGGGGTAGTCTGGGGGTAAGAGGTACGCTTTCCTTGAGGACGGTGAGATAAATCAACAAGCCACATCCAAAGCTCCCAAAGGGACGGTACAGGTAAAGGCGAGCAATGGACGGCTGCAACTGGTATTCCGGTATGGCGGCAAGCGACACTACCTCAGCACCGGGCTAGCTGAGAGCCGCGCAAATCGGAGGGTTGCTGAAGCAAAGGCCAAGATTATCGAGGCCGGCATCATCTATGAGCGCTTTGACCAAACTTTACAAAAATATATATCTCCGTCTGTTCGGGCGGGTCAGTCTACCTCAGTGCCTGCTTGTGAATTGCGTCAGCTCTGGGCTCAATATGTTGAAGCAAGAAAGGCTCAAGTTAAAATGAAAACATATTGACGTATAAAACCTTCGGCAATCACATTGAGCGATTCCCTACTCATTCACTTGATGACTCTATTTTAATCAGAGATCACATTATTCGTGATATCTCCCCTGATACGGGAAAGAGACTATTAACTAGAATTAGTGCCTGTTGTAGATGGGCTGTTGAGTCTGGAATCATCGAGCGAAATCCATTCGAGGGTATGGCTAGTAAAGTCAAGTTAGCTAAATCAGCCCAGAATGAAGACTTTGATATTGGGTGCATCTCAATTATGTAATGAGTATTTATGCATAACTAGCTAGGTGGCAAAAGCACCATTTAGATAGGCGCATCGATGTTTGAGCACCTTAGGGACATTGCTGGCCTGCCATTGTGCTCCTGCTACCTTCACTCGTAGTCCAATCTGCTTAACTAGTGACTCCACGGCCCCAGATCCCACCACTCTCCCTGCGGCTTGCGCTTCCTCGTAGTTGATGATTCGGTGGCGATGTTTCCTCAAGTAGCCTCTAAATGCACTCTCTCCCCGACAGCGTTGCTGAGCTAAATAGTCCATGACCTCCTTGACTTTTCCCTGCCAGAGAAGTTGGCGTATCTGGTTCTGTTGCTCTGGGGTGGCCGAAACCTTATGGGCATTCTCCATTAAATGAAACCAGTCAAGAACTTCCTGTCGTTGCTGGGGAGTCCCCATCTGGGCAAACAGCGACCAGATCCCCTCATGACCATCGCCCAGGCAGGTGACAGAGTCTGCCCAAGGTTGAGCATTCACCCAAGCCAGGAGGCTGGCATTATCTTTGAAAAAAGCCATCTGGCTGTGGGCCTCGGCATGGATGGCTTTATATTCTCTCCATTCACAGGGTTGCCCCAAAGGAGTGCGCAGACGGATCATGCCACCATCCAAATTTAGAGTCTGCAGGGGTTCTGGGAGCTGCGGGTCAGCCCACTCTTGTCGATGCACCAAGCGTTGGAGAGTTGAATGGGAGACAGCAACGCCAGTCAGGGTATACAGATCCACTTCAGCCCGTTGATAGGACTCATTGGCGGTGAGGAGCAGGCAACATTTTTGCAGCAGAGGAGAGCAGCGACTATGGGGGGGTAAGTGCAAGCGTTGGGCTTGCTGCGAGGTGATGGTCAACTCCCCGAGGGTGGAGGTTAGAGTGCGTCGCCGTCCGGCAGAGGTACCTGTGTGGGCTTGGAGAAAAAAAAGCCAATTTGAGGAGAGACATGCTTCTGAGTCAAGGCTCTGACAGATTTTTCAATATCTTCGAGGTTGTGGCTGGGGTCAAGGTTGGCTTCTGCATAGAGAATTTTGGCAATGGCATCCAGATGATGTTGGAGTTCGGCAGAGGTCTGGTCATCCATAGGAGAGAAGGAGGGT
>JBHJNR010000052.1:0-8223 GCA_050330615.1 Cyanophyceae cyanobacterium | reverse complement strand
CGATTCGCAAGCTGGCCCCCGTCGATCAGCCCATCGAGACCATTGATGTCACTGTCACCGCCGAGACCCTGCGCTCCCCCAGCCTGCCCGACCGGCAATCGGTACCGCAAGTTCGCAATATCATCGCCGTTTCTAGCGGCAAGGGGGGAGTGGGCAAAACCTCCGTGGCGGTGAATATGGCCGTCGCTCTAGCCCAAACGGGAGCCCGAGTCGGGATCCTGGATGCAGATATCTATGGCCCCAATGTGCCTCAAATGCTGGGGCTGCAAGACACCCGACTGCTGGTGCAAAAAGAGGCAGATGGTACCGAGCACATCCAGCCCCTCAAAGCCCACGGCATCGAAATGATCTCGATGGCCCTGCTGATTGACCGCGACCAACCGGTGATCTGGCGCGGCCCCATGCTGAATGGTGCAATTCGGCAGTTTCTCTATCAAGTGGAATGGTCGGAGCTGGATTATCTGATTGTGGATATGCCCCCTGGCACGGGCGATGCTCAGCTCACCCTGACCCAAGCGGTGCCCATCGCCGGGGTTGTTATCGTCACCACCCCGCAGACGGTGGCCCTGCTGGATGCCCGCAAAGGGTTAAATATGTTCCGCCAGTTGGGGGTGCCTGTCTTGGGCATTGTGGAGAATATGAGCTACTTTATCCCGCCGGATCAGCCTGACCGCCAGTACGATATCTTCGGCTCTCGGGGTGGAGAGACAGCCGCTCAAGAATTGCAGGTGCCCCTCCTGGGGCGGATCCCGCTGGAGATTGGTCTGCGGGAAGCGGGGGACAACGGGATCCCGATGGTGCTCAGTCATCCCGAGTCGGCCTCTGCCCAGGCCTTGACTGAAGTGGCTAAGGTGGTGGCTGGACGGGTCTCGATGCTGGCTTATGCCGGAGCTGCTGAATCGGGATCCCCCGTTTAAGGTAGATCAGGCCAGAGAGCTATCCTCTCAGATGTTCAGGACGGGATCCCCCATGTTTTACCTTCAGCGTTATCTATTTGGACAAATGCTGATGCCCTCAATCATGGGGATCGGGGGTGGCACCTTACTCTTGACCGCCGGGAAACTCTTCACCTTGGCGGACAAGTTGGTGGAGGATCGGGTGCCGCCGCTGGATGTGCTGAGGCTGCTGCTGTTGGATCTGCCCGCGACGGCGGTGTTGGCCATGCCGATTGCTGCTCTGTTCGCCACCATGCTGGTGATGGGCAAGTTGAGTGGCAATAGCGAATTAACAGCTTTGAGAGCCGCAGGGATCCCGTTCCGGAAGATGTTTGTACCCATTTTGCTGGTGGGGCTTGTCCTGAGTGGCATCTCATTTGGCATTAGCAATGGCTTGGTGCCCCCCAGCCGCCGCCAGATTCGGGCCATCGATCAGCAGGCACTGGTGGCCGAGACCCAGCAGGATCAAAACCAAGATGTCTTCTTCCAAACGGAGGGTAATCTCTGGTTCTTTATCCGCTCCGTCAACCCTCGCTTTAACACGATGCAGGATGTCACCATCTTGCAGGTGGAGCCCGCTACCGAGCTGACCACTGGGGGATCCTCTCAGATCACCAAGGTGACAGTTGCCAGCCAAGCCACCTGGAATGGCCAACAGTGGACGCTGGTGGATGGGGTCGATCACACCTATGGCGAGTTGGGCCGGACTTTAGCGGAGGAACCGTTTGACCAAAAGCCGCTGGATGTGAGTCAGGATCTATCTACGTTGATGCTGCCACCAGTTTCCCCAGAAGAACTGGGGTTAGAGGACTTGCAGGATCGCATCCGCAACCTCTCTCGCTCCAATCTCGGCACAGCAGAATTGACCACCGAATGGCACCTGCGCTTTTCGTTGCCGCTGGCCAGTTTCTTTGCCATCTTGATCGCGCTGCCCTTGGCCACCCACACCGCTAGACAGGTGGGGCGATACGGAGGGGTGGTGCTGGGGATCCTATTGGTGTTTGTCTACTACGTCATTCTCAATGTCTCCCGCAGCTTGGGGGAGGCCGGAGCGGTGGAGCCGTGGTTAGCTGCCTGGAGCCATAATCTGTTGTTTGGAGGGGTGGGATCCCTCTTGATGCTGCGCTTTTTGCGGTAAGGGCAGTGTTAATAGAACCCCTTGGTTAGCAGTGGTAGCATCCCTGCTGGGATCCGAAAGCTTTAATCTTCTAAAACCCGATAGATTTATGGGTGATTATGGCATGATGGGGGTGAAGATTTCTGTTCACCTCACACATTAAGGAGTAGCCATGACACTACGACTAGGGGATACCGTCCCCAACTTTACTCAGCAGTCCACCGACGGCGAGATCGATTTTTATACCTGGGCTGGCGATAGCTGGGTTGTGCTCTTTTCGCACCCCGCCGACTACACCCCGGTCTGCACCACCGAGCTGGGCACCGTGGCCAAGCTCAAGCCCGAGTTTGACAAGCGCGGCGTCAAAACCATCGCCCTCAGCATCGATGATGTAGAGTCCCACAAAGGCTGGACAGGGGACATCGAAGAGACCCAAGGTACCACTCTTAACTACCCAATTTTGGCGGATGCAGATCGCTCTGTTTCTCAGCTCTACGGCATGTTGGATCAGACCAATTTGACCAAAGAGGGCTTGCCCCTGACGGTGCGCTCGGTGTTTGTGATCGATCCCAACAAGAAGCTGCGTTTGACCTTGACCTATCCCGCCAGCACGGGCCGAAATTTTGATGAGCTGCTGCGGGTGATTGACTCCTTGCAATTGACCGATCAACACAGCGTGGCCACCCCTGCCGACTGGAAAGATGGGGAAGATGTGGTGATTGCCCCCTCCATTAAGGATCCCGAGGTGTTGAAGGCGAAATTCCCCAAAGGCTACACCGAAATCAAGCCTTACCTGCGGATGACCCCTCAGCCCAATCGTTAAACGCCACCTGCGGTTGGTAGCTTTTATCACTACGGTATTGGACTAAATATACGGATCCCTACCGTAGCCAGGGATCCGTATATTTAGTGGATTGACGCTTTTTCACATCATGGCAACCCAACCATAGCAACGCGCCAAGCCGGGATCCCTATGCTAGTGTGGCTGTGAGTAAATGCGGCGGCTGCCCACTACATGTATGTCAAGCAGCTAGAACTGACCCGATTTAAGTCCTTCGGCAGTACGACGACGGTACCTTTGCTGCCGGGATTTACAGTGATCTCAGGGCCCAATGGATCCGGTAAGTCCAATATTTTAGATGCCCTGTTGTTTGCCCTTGGGCTCTCCTCTTCTAAGGGGATGCGGGCCGACAAATTGCTGGATCTGGTGCATTCCGCCAGCCTCGAAAAAGGGCGCAAGATTGAAACCGCTGTCTCCGTGACGTTTGCCCTCGATCAGGTGCCCCCAGAGTTTGAGGTCTTGCTGCAAGCTGGCCTCCATACCCACACCGGGATCCCGGCGGACTCTGATGCCAAAAATGCTAACGGATCCAACGGCGATGGCCACAACAGCTCAGCCGCACCCCTACCTCCCGCACCCCTGCCGACCAACCCCCTACCGACTGAATGGAAAGTGACGCGGCGATTAAGAGTCTCCCCTGACAAGGGATCCGGGCCGACCTATACCAGCACCTTCTATATCAACGATCTGCCCTGTACCCTGGCGGAATTACACGAACAATTGGAGGCAATGCACGTTTACCCCAACGGCTACAACGTGGTGTTGCAGGGGGATGTCACCAGCATCATCTCCATGAACTCGAAAGAACGGCGGCAGATTATTGATGAGCTAGCCGGGGTAGCCGCATTTGATCGCAAGATTGCCCAAGCCACTAGCAAATTGGATGTGGTCAAAGAACAAATTGAACGGTTTCGCTTGATTGAGCAAGAGTTGCAAGTCACACAAGAGAAGCTGATCAAAGAATGTGAAAAAGCCCGTAAATATCAACAACTCCGCCAAGATTTAGCCGGGATCCAACTGTCCGAACAGGTGGTGACGTGGCGGGTACTGGAGCAGAAGGTTCTACAGACTCAGGCGGAGATCCAGACGTTGCAACAGCAGCAGACCGCAGCAGATCAACAGATCCAAGTGCTGAGCACCCAACTGGCCCAAGAAGTGGCCCAACTGACCCAACTGCAAAGCCAGATCAATGCCCTCGGCGAGGAAGACTATCTAAAACTCCAAAGCCAAATCGCCAACCACCGTGCCCAGCTGGAACAACACCAGCAGCAGATCGCCCAAGCCCACCAAGGGATCCAAACCGCTCAGGCTCAGATCCAAGAGGCAGAGCGCCGCCAAGTCCAACTGGCCCAACAGCTCACCGACTTAGCTGCCCAGACCCAACAGTTGCAACACCAGCACCAAACCCTGACCGCCAGCGTGGCCTCAGGCCAGGGATCCCTGGCCTCCAGTCGCCAACAGTTGCAATCGTTGGCCCAATCCTCAGATGCCTGGGTCAAGCAACAACAGTATCTCAGCCGCCATCTGGAAGCAGCCCGCAGCGACTTAGCCCCCCGCAGCCAAGAGCATGTCCGGTTGACCGAACGCCTCAGCCAACTGGAACGGCAGCAGCAGAACACCACTCAATCGATTCAAACCCTGACGGAGCAGCAGGATCCCAGCAGTGGCGAACCGCTGCAGACCGCGACCCAAGCAGCAGAAACCCAAACCCAGTCGATTGCCGCCGACCTGGCCCAGCTGCAAACCCAACTGGAAACCGAGGGAGCCACCCATCAGCGCCTACAGACCGAGCTCCATACCCAACAGCGGGAGCTAGACAAGCTGGAGACCCGCCGCCAAGTGTTGCAAGATACGCAGGGATCCCGAGCTACCCAGGTGGTGATAGCGGCAGACCTGCCTGGAGTCTGTGGCTTGGTGGCGCAGTTGGCCCAGGTGGCTCCCCACTATCAAACCGCCGTCGAGATTGCAGCGGGATCCCGGCTCAATTTCGTGGTGGTGGAAGACGATGTGGTGGCCTCCAGTGGGATCCAGTTTCTCAAGCAACAAAAGGCCGGGCGGGCCACCTTTTTGCCCCTCAACAAGCTCAAATCGCAGCGTCCCCCTCGGCCTTTGCAGCTTTCTGGGCTGGTGGACTATGCCATTCGATTGGTCAAGTTTGATGACCAGTATCGAGATGTCTTTGGCTTTGTGCTGGGGGACACGCTGGTGATGGAGAGCCTGGATCGGGCTCAACCCCACATTGGCAAACACCGCATGGTCACCCTGGCTGGCGAACTCTTGGAGACCTCGGGGGCGATGACGGGGGGGAGCCTCGGGGCTAAATCTAACGTTCATTTTGGATCCCAGGATTCCAGCAATCTCAAACAAGTGCGGGATCGGATCGAAGACATTCAAGATCTGCTAGCCACCCTCACTCCCCGACTCAAAGCGGCCCAGGTACGGGAAAAAACCTTGGGCCAAGCCCTCGCAGACAGTCGTCAAACCGCGATGGAACGTCGTCAACAATGGCAGCAGTGGCAACAGACCCAACAGCAGCTGCAAGATCGACTGGCGGAGCTGCAGCAGGCCCAGTCTCTTTATCACCAAGAGCACCTCGATATCACCGAACGGTTGGCCGATCTCAGCGCTGATATCCATCCTCTGCAAGAACGGATCCAAGATCTGACCGCCAAGCTCAGTCAACTAGAGCACTCTCCGGTCAATCAGCACTGGCAACAGGCCCAAGCTGCCGTCCAAGAGCAAGAAAGCCAACTCAGTCAGCTGCAAACCCAGCTGCATCAGAATGAAACCCAGCAGCAGCAGATCCTCAGCCAGCAACAACTGAACCAAACCCACCAGCAACAACAACAAGACCGGATTCAGTCGGCCCAGGCTCAGATTGAGACGGCCCATCTTCAGATTAGTCAGTTGGAAACCCTCCGGCATCAGACCCAAACTCAGATCGATGAAATTCAAGTGGCTGCTGCTGAGGCCGAGGCCCGCCTCAAGGATTTGCGCGCCACCCGCGATGGCCAAGACTTCCAGATCCGCTCTCGCCAACAGCAGATTCAACGACTGGAATGGGATCGCTACAACGCCCAGACCCAACAGCAAGAGAAAGAAGCCCAGCGGGATCAGTGTCAAACCCAAAGCCAAGCGGCCCGCGCTGTTTTACCCGATCCGTTCCCAGAGGTGGAGGACTCTCTCACCCTAGAGGACTTGCAGAAGCAACGCCGCCGTACCGAAGACAAGATCCGGGCCCTGGAACCCGTCAATATGCTGGCGCTGGAGGAATCAGAGGCGATTCAAATCCGGCTGAACGAACTGTCCCAAAAGTTAGACACCCTGCAACAGGAACGAACCGAGCTACTCTTGCGGATCGAAAACTTCGCTACCCTGCGCCGCCAAGCCTTTATGGATGCGTTTGCCGCAGTGGATGGGCATTTTGGCTCAATCTTCGCCCAGCTCTCGGATGGGGATGGGCACCTGCAATTGGAGAACCCCGAGGATCCCTTGGCGGGGGGGCTAACGTTGGTGGCCCATCCTAAGGGCAAACCGGTACGGCGGCTCAACTCCATGTCAGGGGGTGAAAAGTCCCTCACCGCCCTCAGCTTTATCTTTGCGCTGCAACGGTATCGCCCCTCCAGTTTTTATGCCTTTGATGAGGTGGATATGTTCTTAGATGGGGCCAATGTAGAACGGTTGGCCCAGATGATCCAACAGCAGGCCCAAGCCGCTCAATTTATTGTGGTCAGTCTGCGTCGCCCCATGATCGAAAAGGCCGATCGCACCATCGGTGTCACCCAGGCTCGCGGTGCTTATACCCAAGTGATTGGACTCTCAGCCCATTAAAAGATCCCTTCTGGTAAAGCTAAAAAGAATGACTCCAATTGTATTGGGATGGCCCACAACAAAACAATTTTTTTATTCAAACCAATAATTCAAATCAAACATGATCACATCACGTGACATCCCATAATGTGGATATTCACACAAGCCACTGAGGTCGGATTCACAACGTTCTATTTTGGGTATGAGAAGATCAGGACTGGCAGATCTCAATCACTCATTGCTTTGACTCCACCATGTCCGACACCGGAATCACCCGCATTGCCCTCATCGTTGCCACCATCACGGCCTCCAGTTTGCTGGGATCCCGTGCCAGTGTGCCGCTAGCTATTGCCATTGCCCTAGTGGTGATGGAACAAGTGCTATTGGGAGGTAAGTGGTCGGGGCTGCTGGGAGCCTGGTTCGATTGGCGTTCCCCTCTCTATCGGGAGCGGGTTATCCAACACGAAGCCGGCCACCTTACTGCCGCCTGTATCCTAGGGATCCCAGTGGTGGACTATGTTCTAGATCCCATTCAGGCCTTCCGGCGGGGATATCCCGAGTATGGCGGCATCCAATTGGATAGGGATCCCGTCACCCAGTGGCAACAGCAGGGCCAAATCTCAAAGCAGGAGATTGATCGTTATGGCACATTTTGGATGGCGGGGGGGGCTGCCGAATATCTCTATTCAGCTCAGGTCAAAGGAGATCGCACCGATCAGCAACAGGTGATACAGCTCTTGAGCCTGCTGCGCTCGCCCTCTGGCCGAACACCGGATCCTGCTGCCAGCATCACCCGCTACCGTCGCCAAGCCAAAGACCTGCTAGACGCTCACCCCGCCGCCCTAGCCGCTGCTGTAGAGGGCCTGCGAACCCAACAGCCCCTCCAAGACTGTCTTGATTCCATTCAAGCCACTATCTAGGATCCCGGAGAGAGGAAAGCATGATCTAGCTTGCCAATCTCATCCCATAGCCTGCTCACAACCAGCGGCTATCTAAAGGTTTAAGTCCAGTCTCACAACCAAATCCATCATCAATTCCTCCGAAGAGTACAAGGATAAAACAATGCTATAAATAAGACAATTCATCAATGAAGCGAAGCAGCAACTTTTAATACAATACAATCTTGATTTCGCCGTCAACGCTTACATTAGAATCACTTTACTTGCAATCCTTCTACTGACCTGTGAGGTTATCAAAATCATGTCTATCTCCCAAAAACACAGATTTCAATCAACAGTAAGTCACTTTGCCAGCGCTGTTGTGATTGGTTTAGCAGCCTTCTCACTCGGAGCTTGTGGCAGCGACAGCAGCGGATCCACCGTTCAGCCCTTGCCCATTGCCCCTGTTATCAACCTGATCAATCCGCCCACAACCCTACGGATAGGCCAGACCTCTCCTTTCTTCCCGGTTGAAGTCTCAGCCAGCAGTGGGATTCGTTCATCCCGATTCTTTGAGATTGAAATCTTCCGTCCTGACGGAACGTTAGTCAGAGCAGATCTATTTGATCCCAGCACGGCAGG
>JBHJNR010000051.1:0-6989 GCA_050330615.1 Cyanophyceae cyanobacterium | reverse complement strand
CTCCGCTGATTCTGAGCTTCAGAAACACAGACCATCCGGGCACCCTAACCGATGGGATCCCTGTAGATCCTGTCAACTCAACTCGCGGGATCCTAATGCGCTATCGTTTTGTCACGCTTGATGTCTTTACCCAGCAACGATTTGGTGGCAATCCGCTGGCGGTCTTTCCTGAAGCGGCGGGGCTTTCCACCGAGCAGATGAGCCAGATTGCCCGCGAGTTCAATCTTTCGGAAACCGCTTTTGTGCTGCCCCCGCAGGATCCCCGCCACAGCCACCGCGTCCGCATCTTTACCCCCAACTCCGAACTGGCCTTTGCCGGACATCCCACCGTGGGGACAGCCTTTGCCCTGGCTCAGATGGGCATGATTCCCCCACAGGGCAATCCCACAACCCTGGTGCTGGAGGAAGGGATCGGCTCTGTGCCCGTGACGCTGCATTGGGGATCCCGTGGGGTGGAGACCGTCTATCTCACCGCCGCCCAACTGCCCGAGCCTGGGCCTCAGCCTCCCCATCCGGCGGTTCTAGCCGACATATTAGGGATCCCTGAGGAGGCCATTGTGACGGGATCCTGGAGTCCTCAATCCTTTTCCTGTGGGTTGCCATTCTTATTTGTAGCGGTGAGGGAGCGACAGGTCTTGCAACAGTTGCGGCTGGATCTGAGTCTATGGCAACGGGAATTGGCCAGTTTCTGGGCACCGCAAGTCTATGTCCTCTGGCGGGATCCTGCTGTGGTTGAGCCTGACAAGTTCCGCATTGCTGCTCGTATGTTTGCCCCCGGACTGGGGATTGTGGAGGATCCCGCTACAGGTTCGGCGGCGGCGGCGCTGGCGGGCTATCTGACCGCTGCAACGGGTCAGATCTCGTACATCTGTCAGATCGAACAGGGCTATGAAATGGGACGCCCTAGCCAACTGGAGTTGGTAACAAAGGGATCCCAGGGACATTTGGCAGTGATCAAGGTGGGGGGATCCGCCGTCATGGTCAGCGAGGGCTGGATGCAGGTGACGGATCCCGAGGGGATAGAGCCAGAAAATCCTTAACACGGGCTTCAATCTGCTGAGTTAGATCCCGATCCTCACAGTTGAGCCAATGTAGATCGGGAGTTTTGCGGAACCAGGTCATCTGCCGTTTGGCAAACTGGCGCGTCCGGCGGGCGATCAGGGGAGCTAATTCCTTTTGGGACAACTGGCCATCCAGGTAGAGACCAATTTCTTCGTAGCCCAGAGTTTGCAGCAGAGGTAAATGGGCACCGTAGCGTTGCCGTAACCGCTCCACCTCCGGGATCCATCCCGCCTCCAGCATCTGGTCAGTCCGTTGGGCAATCCGTCTCTCCAGTCGATCCATCTCGCAGGTCAACCCTAGGGTCAACACCCGAAAGGAGGGATCCCGGCGCTGTTGTTGGGCGGAGGTGGGCTGGCCCGTGACATAGTAGACCTCTAGCGCCCGCAGGATCCGGACTTGATCATGGGGATGGATTTTTACCGCCGCCACTGGATCGACCTGTTGTAAAAAGGAATGCTGCACGGAGAGTGGCCAACTCTCCAGCTGTTGGCGTAGTAGTAGATGGGGGGAAACAGTCGGGATCCCCAGTCCTCCGGTTGCAGCCTGAAGATACAGCCCAGTGCCCCCCACCAAGATGGGGATTCGCCCCTGTTGGTGTGCCTGCTGAATCAACCCTTGAGCGAGGGCTTGATACTGGGCCACAGTCCACCGTTCTGTCGGGTCAGCGATATCGATCAGGTGATGGGGCCAGCGAGCCTGCTGCTCTGGAGTCGGTTTGGCGGTGCCAATATCCAGCTCTCGATAGATTTGGCGGGAGTCGGCACTGATCAGCAGGGATCCCAGCTGCTCGGCTAAAAGCAGAGCCTGGGCTGATTTTCCGGTGGCGGTGGGGCCGCAGATCACGATAACAGCGGGGAACTCAGCAGGCACAATTTTCCTCACAACACCAAGCCCCAGCCAGGGATTAGGCTATAGGGGCGATGTCTACGATATCTTTATTCCATTGAGTTCGGTGGGCCGAGTTCGGTGGGCCGAGTTCGGTGGGACGAGTTCGGTGAGCTATCCCTATCGACATGCCCCTGGATGTTGTCGATAGAATGAAAATCACCAGCAGACTGATCTAGACTCTGAGGGTTGCTCTCTTTTCAAGTTCTTTGTTCAGGGCTGTTCATACTGTTCAATAGTGCAGGTCTTGTCTCCAGTGCTAGCGCCCCTCGTCAGTTCAACCCCATTTGCTCCCGTTCCGCTTGATGTGCGCCAATCTTGCTTTGAGAACCGTTGGATCTCAGTCAGCTCTGGGCTGAGTCAATCTTTGACCGGGATACTATTCCCCTGCAACCGACCTAAATCGTCTCCATTCAGTCCCATCGTGCAGTTGCGGATTTTCTACCGCTCTGCCTTGATCGGTCTGACCAGTCTGCTGGTGTTGCTGCTATCGGGTCAGGGGGTAACTGCGGATGACCAGGTGCTTAAGCAAGGGCAGGTGCAAACCCTGCCCACACTCCAAACTCGCGCTAGGCCGGTGCTGAGGCAGACGGATCCCTTTTACTTGGGGATGCTAGAGCGACAGTTTTTGGCTTATGCCGTTGAGAACAACTGGCGCACCATTTCGGTGTCACGGGATCCCCCCCGTTGGGTGCGGTGGCAGTTGTTGCCAGGGGGAGAGGCAGTCTATCCCCTGGTAGTCAATCCGGGCACAGACTCTAACTATCAGCCCACCTATGCTCGCGGTTTTGTGGTGCAGGCTTATTTCCATCAGGATCGATTGGTGGGGATCCATCTGATTCGGGATCCCGAGGAGATGGGGTTTGATGTGACCCAGTTGCGGCAATTGATCCGTGGCTGGTTTCCCGATAATCGTGTCTTGCTGCGCTATCAAATTCTGCCGGAGGATCCCAGTCGCCAGGTGATCTCCGCCTATCTTGGGGAGGTGCCCCCAGCTTTTGTCAGCGATATTGGCCGCACTGCCTTACCCTTCTGTCATGCCTTTTTCACCCCTACATCCCCCACCCCTCTACTGTTGCCGGGGCTAGAGGTGCCGCCCCAGTGTTTGACAGAAGACGTACAGTTCCCAGAGGCATCCCTGTTCCCAAACCTCTTGGGGGGCTTCTCAAATTGAGGTCTGCTTGATCATCCTTGGGGGAGAAGAGGGCCATAGCTGATCCAGCCATTATTCATAACAGATTGATACCCCGCTCTCTGGATGTGGCGCTAGGTGTGAGGGATATCACACTCATCAGTGAAGAAATCGTATATCTAAGGTAGGGATCCTCCTCTGGACTGACCTGGTGTGATAGATGATGTGTTGTCCCCTTGTCCAGGATCCACTTGGCTTAAGGCTGGACTTGATCCAAGCAGACGGCTAATCTGTGTCCATCGGAATGCTCTCTATCCGTGAGACTCAGCATGGTTTGGGCACCCCAAGACCGCTTGCAAGATGGTCGATATCGAATTGAATCCCTATTGGGCCGAGGTGGATTTGGCCTCACCTATTTGGCTTGGGATAATCGCCGTGCCGACTGGGTGGTGATCAAGACCCTTAATGACGACCTGCAAGGGGATCCTGGTTTTGAGAAGTTTCAGCAGGATTTTTTGAATGAGGCATTGCGGCTGGCCCGCTGCCGTCATCCCCACATCGTGCGGGTTGAGGAGGTGATCCTGGAGGCGGGGCTGTGGTGCATTGTGATGGAATATGTGCCGGGCCTGACCCTACAACGCTATGTAGCCAAACATGGCATCATGCCAGAGCCAGACGCCTTGCACTATATCCGTCAGGTGGGATCCGCCCTCACTGCGCTGCATCAGCAGGATATGCTGCACCGCGATGTCAAGCCCGCTAATGTCATTCTGCGCGAGCAACCCTCTCAGGCTGTTTTGATCGATTTTGGTCTGGTGCGTGACTTCTCTCAGGGGGTGATCCAACACCACACCAGCTTCGGCACGGATGGGTATGCCCCGATTGAACAATATGACTCCCTACGACGGCGCGGAGCTTGGATCGATGTCTATGGGTTAGCCGCCACCCTCTACACCGCCTTAACGGGCCACATTCCCCTATGTGCCCCAGCCCGGATCGGGGGCCGAGACTTGGATCCTCCCCAAGCCCTTAACCCCGCCATCACTGATGCCACCCAAGCAGCTATTCTGCAGGGAATGGCCTTCTATGCCCACGATCGACCGGAGTCTATCGCCGATTGGATCCAACTGCTCTCAGACTCTGACTTCCCGCTCTTGGATCCCGCTCGAACGGTTTTGGATGGTCCAGTCCTCTCCGTTACGGCTCAGGAAAAAACGCCTGGGCAGCCCTATCGCCCCTCCCTTCCTCCTGGGATTGCGGCAGTCTCCGTCTTAGGGATCTCCACCACTGACTTGTCAGATCTAGAAAAGCTGCTAAAGGATAGCGCCCACAAGGACAATACGTCTCTCTCTAGACCCGCCAATCGCCGCAAAACAGATTTTCAGAGCGAGGAGCAGGAGCTGCTAGACTCCTCTGACGCCATTCTTCTGCCAGTCTCCCCACCGCCGCCAGAACCTGTTCAAGAACAGACTGTAAAACTGGCAAATGTGCCAAGCCAGCCTCTAGAGACCCCCAATAGAGCCATCCCAATTTCAACTGTTACGCATCCCACCAGATCTAGTGCTCTTGCATCAGATCCCTCCTATGTGAATGACCTGATACAGATTCGGGATTTGCTCAAGGCTCACCATTGGCAACAGGCGGACGCCCACACCACCGCCCTGATGCTCCAGATCACGGGCCGTAGTTCATTCGGCAACTTTGATGTCGATGCTATCAAAACCTTCCCCAAACAGGAGCTTCAGCTCATCGACAAAATGTGGATGGCCTATAGCCAGGGGCGCTTCGGCTTTGGGATCCAATTTCATCTGTGGTCACAAGCCCCCCGCGATATCGAAACGTGGGGTCGCATGGTGGGCTGGCGACCTTCTGATCGCTGGCTTTACTACCATGAGCTTAATTACTCGCTAGAAGCACCGCCAGGGCATTTGCCGGTGGGATTTTTGGCAGGTACCGCCGGAGGACTGAGATCGAGCTTGCTGTTATTTGATCGCTACCTGTTGGCCAAATGGTCCGTTTGCCTCCAGTCCTCTCCCCAGGGATCCCTGCGGTAAAAATGTCATCTGGACTCGAGATGGCTGATTGAGCTGGATATCCCCGCCCAATATCACCTGGATAGACTGAACGACCACACGAGTATGTAGTTTGCCCCTCTAATCTGGAAGATGTGTTCATCAAGCTGACCAGACAACAGTTGGATAAGCCGCTTTTTTTGAGACCACCGGGTGTGTGCGGGTCTACAGATTGTGGATCCACCAGTCGTAGAGGGCTTGGGCTAAGGCTGGGGCACCATTAACGAAGGGATCCGGCATGGGCCGATCTCCTAGCTCATCGAGGCGATGGTGAGAGTCGTTGACGTGGGTAGCGCGATGCAGGGTGCAAGGGATCCCGTAGTAGGCACACTCCCAAAATAGGTTGTAACCGGCGATACCCACCAAGTGCTGAATCTGCTGGCGAAAGCTGGTCACGGGAAAGACCACCCGGTGCGAGTAAGTGGGATAGAGCTGGGCCAAAAAGTGGTGATTCGATTGTTCGCTGCTGACGACGATGTGGGAGTCGAAGGGTTTGTTGACGATAGGGGTTTCTAGGACAACCGGCGGAAAGTGACCGGGACGATTCAGGTCAGCCGCTAACAATGTTTGGCTGAAAGGACGGGGATCCCAGCTTTCTCCAGGGGTATGGCGACGGATGCACAGGCTCTTGGGAAAATCACTGGGTTGATAGGGCAGGGCCGACTGCCAACTGTAGTCACAGATCAGCGGCATGCCAGTCTCTAAGGTTGAAACCCGCTCCACATTCGGGATCCAGTGAGGCTGGGGCAGCTTGGGCATCATGGTGTTGTAAACCTGAAACTGCACCTGCGGCAGATGAACGGCCAGAGCTAGGATCCGCGTCCAGTGGCCCCAGCCGTACAAATTGGCGGCAACTTGCAGCCGATGATCACTGAGCCTGGGTATTGTCATCAATGGGACTATTGCAGAAGTTGGGTGTTCCAAAGAAGCAAACAATGTCCCCAAAGTTCCACAACTCAGATTCCTCCACATCAGGGGTGCCGTCCTTATTCAGGTCAGCATCCACTGGTGGGCGGGGCGGCTCATCTCCTTGCAAAGGCTCGTACACCTCCACCAACTCCTCAACCGGGATCCCTGCCGCCAGATCCACCGCAAAACGGAAGGCTAGGTAAGGATCATCCAAAGGCTCCCCAATCAAACGCCTAAACTCATCAAACCCAAAGCGCAATTCATCATCTTCGAGCTTGTTACGCCAAGGATCAGAGGTTTGACTGCCCGAACAAGGAATGCTCTGCAAGGAGGTGTCGTCTTGGGCTGGATCCACTCGCCATGATTCAACAAAGTCACGAAAATCAACGGTTCTGTAGGTATCCGTATTTAATGGCATACCTCCCCGAGGTGTCCAGTCATTGAGGCGACTGCCATCGAAATTGCCCAGGATCCCTTCGTACCCGCTGGGTGTAGCGGGACTGGAATATAGATTGAGGGTGGATCCGGTCGAATAGAGTCGGAAAGCATCCCCGGCAGCGGTTCGCACCGTATAAAAGAACGATGACTCTCTCAACACGGTCAAACCTGGCAAACCGACATTCTCGCCGACATCAAACCGAACGTTGTTGCCGTTAATTCTGACCAAATCAGTACCCGGCGCTGAATTAGCGATATTGAACTCCACCTTGTTTGCCCCGGAGCGAATGGCAATGTCCACATTCCGATCACCGATGGGATCATCTGTTTGAACGCTGCGGGCAATATCTTGGCAAGCCTGAACCTCAACTCGACCATCCAGGCGGCGACTCAAGATGAATACGCCTGTCGCATCAGAGAAAGAATAGAGGTTGTCATAGCTTTTGTAATTGGGATCCATAAAGCTATTGGGATCACAGTCCAGACAGGGA
>JBHJNR010000050.1:0-17248 GCA_050330615.1 Cyanophyceae cyanobacterium | reverse complement strand
AGGGCATACGGAAACGGGGCTAGAAATAGCCGCAACGTCTGGGGACACAAACACCGCTGGATTGGTGGGGCAACCCATCGATCTAAGTGTTGTGGATGAGCCAGAAAGAACAGACCGTGTAGACCCGAGGTCATGCGAAGCGGCTGTTTGAATCCCCGATCCTTCAGGTCGGGGAGTATGTCAAGAATCACCTTGAGACTTGGTGGGCTCAGAGGTTGCGGGCAGCAGGGGCTGAGACTCAGCAGGGGGGGGCACTTTGGCCAAGAAGTAACGGTGCAAGAAATGCTGACTGGGCAACTTGCGTAGCCGTTGAGCCGTCAGTTCCAGTAGGTGCCGCTCCGATTCAATCAGCCCCACCAACTCATAGCGGCTCTGGCTCAGCAGCACATAGAGCGTTAGCACCAAACAAAATAAGAGGCCAAAGCTGGGCAGACCAGGCTTGTAGAGCAGGCTAAACCGCAGCCCTGTCCAGGTGAAATGCTGAAGCAATCGCACCACATCTTGTCGCAGCGCCCATAAGCTGGGGATCCCGATCAAAAGCCAGACCCAGCCCATCAACATCAGGATCCCGTTTTGGTAAACCAGATAGACGTGCTGGGCATCACGGGAAAGAGAGTGGAGGGGCTGGGCCGGTTTCATCGCAGCAGGGGGGAGAAGGTCATTCGAGTTGAGGGAAGTCCTCGGTGATGCTAGTCGGCGGCATAAAAGCAAGGGACGATTGCATCGACGGGGATCCCAGTTGTCCAATACTCCGGGGCCGCGACTGTCCTGTGGAGCTGCCGGATCCCTGGCTGGTATTGGTATCCAGCATCGACAACATGCCCTGCAAGGTGCCTGGAACAGAATTGGGATCCATAAAGATCACCTTGGAGCTGGGGCTGTTACCCACCTTTTGGCCCATATCGATGTAGCTTTGGGCCATCAGAAATTGCAGCGCATTAGATGCCTGAGGGCTGGAGTCAAGGGTAGTGGCAATCACCCGCAGGGCCTCTGAGGTACCCTCTGCCCGCAACAGCCGTTCTCGCTTGTCTGCTTCTGCCCGCAAGATCAACGCTTTGGCCGCTCCAGTGGCTTGGTTGATATTGGCCTGTTGTTCACCCTCAGATTTGAGAATGGCAGCCCGCTTTTGACGCTCGGCAGCCATCTGGGTTTCCATTGAATCCTGCACGGTTTTAGAGGGCTGAATATCCTTGACCTCCACCCGTGTCACCTTAATGCCCCAGGGATCCGTGGCTTCGTCCAATTCAGCCAGCAACCGTGCATTGATCTCGGCTCGTGAAGAAAAGGTCTGATCCAACTCCATGCGACCCACCGCTGAGCGCAGGGTGGTCAGCACCAGATTGGTGAGGGCTCGCTGGACATCCTCCACCGCATAGCGGGCCTTGACCATATCGGTAATCCGCCAAAACACCACCGCATCAGCGGTCAATGTGACGTTATCGCTGGTGATGCACTGCTGGGGCTGCACATCCAACACCTTCTCCCGAATCGTCTCGCGGTAGACGATCTGATCCAGAAAGGGCACCAAAAAATGTAATCCAGGGCTGAGCTTGCCCTGATATTTACCCAATCTCTCCACCAGAGCTTCGTAGCCCTGATTGATGATCTTGATCGAGTTGAGCATGTAGCCCACAAAGATGACAACCAAAATACCTACTAAGCCCGGCATAGTTCCTCCAATGGCTTCAGGTGATGTTTACCGACCGATAGATACAAACCAGCAGATGCAGACAAACAGTTTTAATGAAATCAGAGTTCTCTGATCACAGTTTAGCGAATGTTGCTTTCAATCTGGATTAGCCTTCTGGCTTAACCCTTGGCAGACCCCAGACCAGATCTGACGGATCCCCTGAAAAAACAAGCCCTTATGAGGTTGGGTCATCAGTGGGGACGGGCTGATGTTGCCAATAGTCCACCCAATCGCGACCCACCCGAACGGTGATGTCTGACTCTAGTGCCCCAGTGGATTCCACCTTGACTTCCCCAAACCCCAGTAGAGCCTGCATCTCATAGGCGCTCTGGCTATCTCCCTGCTGAGCAATGATCTGGGTGGTCGGCAGCACCCGAGGATCATCAATAATCGGGAAGACATAGCCAAATCCCCGGCCCACCAAGGTTTGGCTAAACCGACGGGCCATGCCCGTTTCTCCCGTGGCATTTTGCACTGCGATCCGCAGCCGAGATGGTGGCGGTGACTCCACTGCTCCCTGGGTGGGCAGTGCCCCAAAGTGATTGACCGCAATCTGATAGGTGCCCTGGGGATCCGGGATCCAATAGCTGGTGGCAAACTCCTGCGGCTGACTAAATCGTCCGGGTAACAGCACCATATCCAACTGATCAGAATTGGATCCCAGCAAAAACTTGGACAACGACAGTAACTCTTCCCAGGTGAGGTTGGTATCGAGATTTTCCCGAATGGCCTGGAGCATCTGTGGGATCCGAGTCCAGATACCAGGCCGCAAAAACTCGCGGCTGAGGGCGCGAATCAAGGCTTGCTGCCGCTGCACCCGACCAATATCCCCCAGTTCGTCCTGCCGAAAGCGAGCAAAATGATGGGCCTCCTGCCCGGTCAATCGTTGTAAGCCCTCCTCCAGGTTGATATCGAGATTCTGTGTCACATCCTGATAGGTCATCGGGTGAGGCACAAATACCTCCACCCCCCCCATCGCATCCACCAGAGATTCCAATCCGTCCACGTTGAGACGAACATAGCGGTCGATGGGAACGCCCCCCACCAGTTCACTGACCACCCTGGCGGTGAGGACTGGCCCCCCCAACACATTGGTGGAGTTAATCTTGGCGATACCATAACCGGGGATGGTGACTTGCGTATCCCGTGGGATCGACAGCAAGGTCACCCGTCTATCCTCAGGGTCAAACCGGGCTAGCACTAACGTATCGGTGCGGGTACCCAATTGCAGATCAGGTACCTCAGGCCCATCCACGGTGGAGTCAAAGTCATCTGCCCCCATGATCAGGATGTGCAAGACCTCAGTCAGGTTAGCGGCCTGGTTGGCTCGAAAAAAATCATCCTCCGCCACCGATGGATCTGTGGCCAGAATCGGTTGGGGCAACAGGTAGGCCATCAAGGCTCCTGCGGCCCCTGCGGTTACAGCTGTGAATCCCACCATCATCCAAATCAGCCATGATCTCGGCCCAGTGCGAAGGGAAGACCGCCGAGTAGAGGAAGGGCGAGAAGGTGATGCCATGAGGCGGAAAGGCCTGAGATTAAGGGCTAGTAACAATAAGACTTCCCAACAAGATTAGTCTAAGTAGACCGTAAAACCAACGCGGTTCGACCTTTTCGGTGGGATCCCGTAGCCTAGAGGTGACATAAGCAGGGTTGAGCACGGACTGATGGGTCATTTCGCTCACGGATTACCCCAGTCTAGACGCGCCTCTGCCACAGATTCAGAGTCATAGCTGTAAAGTCATCTGTAAAGTCAAACGTTCGATAGACAGCCTAGTTCTCAAACTCTCATCGCATTGCCAACACCTCTACCCAGAGTAAGGATCCCTATGCAAGCTGTGATTTTGGCGGGCGGAAAAGGCACTCGATTACGCCCCTTTACTCTGTTGCAACCCAAGCCACTACTGCCGCTGTTGGATATTCCCTTTTTGGTGTGGATGGTGGAGCGGTGTCGACAGACGGGCATCACCGATGTGATCTTCAGTCTTGGTTATCTCGGAGATCGGATCGAAAGCTTTTTCAAAGCCCACGAGACGGGCGGCATGACCCTGCACTTTGTCCACGAGACCACCCCGCTGGATACGGCTGGGGGCATGTTGCTAGCGAAGCCCTACTACAACGGGGATCCCTTACTGGTGTTCAATGCCGATATCTTGACCGATCTGGATCTGTCAGCTCTGATGGAGCGGCATCGCAGTAGTGGAGCCACCGCCACTTTGACCCTCACTCGGGTGGAGGACATCACCGCCTTTGGATTGGTGGAGACCGACGATCAGGGCCGAATTGTTTCCTTTCGGGAAAAGCCCAGCGCTGAAGAGGCCGCCACCATCACCACCGATACCATCAATGCGGGCACCTACGTGGTGGATCCGACGGTGTTTGAACCCTATTCTGTTGGGGATCCCCTCAGCTATGAGCGGCAGGTCTTTCCCGATCTGTTGGCGGCAGGGCACCCAATGGTGGCTCACGTCCATGAGGGCTATTGGCGCGATTTGGGCAAACCGGCCAGCTATTATGACGGCCAGTTGGATATCTTGACCGGATCGATGTCTGACTACCCACTGCCGGAGGTGGAGCAGATCAAGCCAGGGATCTGGGTGCATCGTACCGCTGAGGTGGATCCCGCTGCCCAGTTAGAATCTCCCTGTTATGTGGGATCCCAGGCCAAGATCGGGGCAGATGCGGTATTGCCAGCAGGCACCTTGGTCTGCCGATGCAGCTGGATCAACCGCAGGCTAGAACCAGGGGTTTATGCCCCCGGAACCCTAGCGGTTTAGCAGTTGGTTCGTCGACGGAGATTCGAGTGAAGCCGTTGACCACAATTGAAAATTCATTGCTGCTACGAACGGATTTCTCCGACGATTCTGAATGGTAGTCGTTGTGTGAAGCGATTCGGCAGCCCAACGAAGATGGGTTCAAGGCATACGTCAATGCATCAGCGATCCTGCCTACGAAGGTCTGACGGTCGAACAACTCGTGGTTTTGGAGCCGAAAGGCGACCACCAGTATGGCAAGTATACCTTCGCGTTTATTGCCGACCGAGCGACGTTCACCAGCCCTGAGCACCCAGTACTCGTAGTCGACTTGTATGAAGAGCCGGGCCGGACGTTTCGGCTGGCCTCAGTTATGTAGAGAAAAAAGGCTATGTAGAGAAAAAAGGCAACAATCATTGCATTATGAGAAAGACGATTTGAGATTGCAAGATTTCTGAGTAAATACACAAATACAATCACCTTGAGATGCTACCGAAATGATTCAGGGCCCTTGTCATTGTAGTTCCGTTCGATGGCAGCTTGAAAGCCAACCTGACGGAGCGACCGCCTGCAATTGCACGGTATGCAGACGATACGGTGTGCTCTGGGCATACGACTACGAAGACGAAGGCATAAAGGTCTTCGGGGAGACACAACCTTACGTTCGAGGGAAGGCTATTGAGTTCCACTTCTGTCCGGTCTGCGGCTGCGTGGCTTTCTGGCGTGCACAGCATAAGAATCAAGAGGGGCATCGTCGTATTGCAGTCAACCTGCGGTTAGCCGAACCTGATGCTGTCGCAGAAATTCCCATTGACCACTTCGATGGCTTAGAGACATTTGAAGACCTGCCGCGCGACGGTCGGTGCGTGTCGGATTACTGGTTTTAGCAAAATGTGAAGCAAAGACTACGCAGACACTCGCAAACCAGTTGTATGCGTATGAAAAATCACAAACCACTTTCGTCAAAGAATCTACCAAAATCTGATGAGAATCATCAACTCATCGAAGATTGGATCGGGAATGCCAAACCTGCTTTGAGCCCTGTTGTTGCGGAGCTGGATAAATTAATCCGTATGCAACTGGATGATCCACGTTACGCAATTAAATGGGGCAAGGCGTATTACTGTTCTCCCGATCGGGGCTGGTGTATTGAGCTTGTAGCGTATGACGTCTCAGCCAACATCATTTTTCCCAATGGCAGCAAACTCAAAACGCCGCCAGAATTTGGCGATGACTCTCGTTACGTGAAAATCAAAGGACTCGAAGAGCTTGAGTCTTCTCAGATACAGGAGTGGATCAAGCAGTTATGCCATACGTCAGGCTGGGCGTAGAAAATGTCGCCTAAAAAAGCCATCGAGTCGGACGCATTCTCAGCTACACCCTTCGGGGTGTGCTCTGAATACGCTGCTCATGGCGGGCTCTAGGTTTCTTAAGTCACTAATGTTGTGGCGTCGGCGATAAGTTATCCACAAAGCTGCGATCGCCCTGAATTTGGGGTGTGATCGCGCTCTAGTTCGAGAAATACTTTTTGCGACTTGGCACATACCGACCGTATGGTATATGTTTAAGTCATGCCTAGACCAACCAGCCAGTCCCCTAAACGCGGTGACGCACGCATTCGCCTGTTAGAGGCGGCGCGCGCCATCATCCGTGAGAAGGGCTTCGCCGCCACCAGCGTGGACGATCTCTGTAAGGCAGCAGAGGTAACAAAGGGAGCCTTCTTCCACCATTTCAAAAGCAAGGAAGCCTTGGGCGTCGCCGCCGCTCAGTTCTGGGCCGAAACCACATCAGTGTTCTTCGCAGACGCACCCTATCACGCGCTGCCCGATCCCCTTGACCGGGTACTCGCTTACGTGGCGTTCCGCAAGGCCATCATCGATGGCGAGTTGGCCGAGTTTACCTGTCTTGTGGGGACCATGATCCAGGAAGTGTACGAGACCTCCGACAACATTCGTGATGCCTGCGGGCGCGCTATCCTTGGCCATGCGGCGACGCTGGTCGCAGATATCGAGGCGGCACGGCAAGTGCGTGGCAGCACGGGCGAATGGACGGCGGAAAGTCTTGCGCGGCACATCCAGGCCGTTCTTCAGGGAGCCTTTATCTTGGCAAAGGCGGGTAACGGCCCAAACCTTGCCCGCGAAAGCATCGACCATCTCGCCAGGTATATTAGGCAACTCTTCTGTCTTCCCGAAGAGGGCAGTCCATGACCAGCGTCACATCTGAACTTGAAAGGAGCAACCTATGAAACCACAATTCTATTTGTTCTTCCAAGGTGATTGCCTTGAAGCAATGACGCACTACGCAAACACGCTAGGCGGAACCATCGAACAAGTTTTCAAAAACAAGGACGCTCCCTCTCCGGAGGAGCGCATGCCCGGTAGTGACGACATGGTTATGAATATGTCCATCCGGTTTGGCGATACCTTCATCATGGCCTCGGACAATAGCGAGGAAATGTACGAGAAGCCACAAGGCTTCCGCATCCAACTCGAAATGCCTTATCGGGGCGAGTTCGAACGCATCTTCGACGCGCTGGGAAAAGACGCACAGCGCACCGACATGCCACCTGGCGAAACCTTTTGGGCGGAGCGTTTTGCCATGTTTACGGATCGCTTCGGCACGCCCTGGATGCTCAGCTACAAGGGAAAAGCACAAACCGATGGAGCAGCGTCATGACCTATAAATCCAAAGTAAGAACCTGCTTCTGGTTTGAGAAAGGCGGTCTGGCGGCGGCAAAGTTCTATGTTGACCTCCTGCCTGACAGTGAGATTGATGCGGTTTACGAACAGGGAAACCCCGAGGATCCCATGGTGGTCGAGTTCACGCTTCACGGCGCACCGATGATGATCCTGACGGCTGGATCCCATCTTAAGCTCACGCCAGCAGCCTCGATCAGTGTGCTGACGAAAGACCAAGACGAGACAGATCAGCTTTGGATGAAACTGGTTGGCGATGGCGGTCAGGAAAGCATGTGCGGCTGGCTCGTCGATCGGTTTGGAGTGTCCTGGCAGATCGTGCCAGAAGTTTTGCCGAAGCGGCTGGGTTCTCCGGATCGGCCAGCGGCTGAGAGAGCGATGCAGGCCATGATGCAGATGAAAAAGATTGATATTCAGGCAATCGAATCTGCGTTCAATGGCGCATAAGTTGCTTGATAACAAAGGAGGAATTATGAAGATTTCAATTGAAACAACTGTCAACGCTTCGATTGAACGAGTTTGGGAGGCGTGGATAACGCCTGAGGTGATTAAACGTTGGAATTTTGCGTCAGATGATTGGTGTTGTCCTGATGCAAGCCAAGACTTCAGTGTCGGCGGCAAATTCAATTATCGGATGGAAGCAAAGGATGGCTCACTGGGGTTCAACTTTGAAGGAAGGTTTACGTCAATCAATGAACCTTACAGCATTGAGTTTGCCCTCGATGATCATCGAAAGGTGAGCGTCACCTTCTCTGAAACGGTGAGAGGAGTTCGAGTTTTAGAAACCTTTGAAGCAGAAGATGAATTTTCTGCTGAACAACAAAGGCAAGGTTGGCAAAGCATTCTAAACAACTTTAGAATTTATGTTGAAGTGTGATTCACTAGCCAAATCATATCTTTTAGGAGGGGATGATGGAATACATTGAAGGTTTTGTAGCTGCAGTACCGACAACAAACAAGAAAGCTTATATCCAGCACGCCCGTGAAGCTGCCGTAGTATTCAAAGGGCATGGAGCAACTCGGTTAGTGGAATGTTGGGGCGATGATGTCCCATCGGGAAAGAAAACATCATTCCCGATGTCAGTACAGTGTAAAGATGATGAAACTGTTGTTTTTTCTTGGATATCATGGCCCTCACGGGAAGCGAGAGACGCTGGCATGGAAAAAATCATGAAGGACTCTCGCATGAATAATGAGAGTAAACCAATGCCATTCGACGGAAGCCGCTTGATCTTTGGTGGTTTTGAAATGGTTGTTGATGAGTAAGAGAGTTGAGTGCACACAGTTGCTAGACATTAGTCAACTGCGCTACCAGTCGCACAAATGTTAGGCCAATGTATAATGATTGAGGAGAAATCTCATGGCAAATAATCCTGTAGCCTGGTTTGAGATCTATGTAGATGATTTAGCTAGGGCCAAGCAGTTTTACGAATCCGTGCTGAGTGTGAATTTGGATGTATTGGGTGATCCCAATGATACCAGCATCAGAATGTTGTCATTTCCTTCGGACATGGAGAAGTATGGCGCTAGTGGTGCCCTTGTCAAGATGGAGGGCGTCAAAGCTGGTGGCAATAGTACTTTGATTTATTTTTCATGTGAAGATTGTGCCGTCGAAGAATCTAAAGTTGAAGCAGAAGGGGGTCGTATCCAAAAGCCTAAAATGTCTATTGGCGAATATGGCTTTATTTCTCTCGCTATAGATTCTGAAGGCAATATGTTTGGATTACATTCAATGAAATAGCTTGAGAGGCAAATCCAAGCTATTTGGCTCTCCTAGAAACGTGGTGGAGCTGGTGCATTGAGAGCCCTAAGATCCTTGCCCCAAGGTGAGTTGACATTATGGGCTTCTGGTATATTCACCATAAATCCTGGAGAGCCGCTATTTAATTGATTGATGGGTTAGAACAGACGTTAACCTCTGATCGTTACCTGAAAGCGACATGCCGTCGACGGTGAGCTATTATTTTAGTATTCTAAACGACCCAATGAATTGAGGAATCATTATGACTACTAAAAAACAACTACAAGCATTGGTGATTAAGCCAGAGGATGGCCGTAAATACCCTATGGGAAGAATGTCTGCTGTTTTTAAGGCAGATCTTGAGGAGACAGAATCTAATTTGTCTGTATCTGAGTGGTGGCTGAACCCGGATACAGAAGGGCCGCATATTCACAAGCATCCAGAAGCTCATCTTTTCTATGTAATTGAAGGTAGCTTGTCTGTCTACTTGCTGGATAAGAATTGGTTTGATGCGCAGAAAGGCACATATATCTATATTCCCGGTGGAATAGCACACGGTTTTGAAAACCGAAGTAGCCAAGCGGTAGGCTTTATGTCGATCAATACTCCAGGCGGCTTCGAAGAATTGGTACCTCATATTGTGAATTATTTTAAAGATAATCCACTTGGAAATACGAATAAAAATAATTAGCAAACTTGCCAATAGAAGCACGTTTTGGTTACTTTGTTTGTAAGGATGCAAGCATAACAAAGTGATGTTTTCCGCTTCAAGGGGTTCCATGGATACCTAGGGAAAGTTCGCTGCTGGCCTCAACATCGCAGTAAACTCTGAGATCTACTGCGCAAGTACTCCTTTTGGCCTACATCACAGCAGCGTGGGAACGGATAAGAAGCTTGTCGATGGGGTACCTCTGTGCAGAAGCAAGCAACAACATCCCGGAACCAAGCAAGTAACGCAATCCCCACATTGGCTCTACCATAATGGGAGGCATGACTGAACGTGATTATCCTTACCGCCTTTACCCGATTGTTGAGCAAGAAACCTTGCTCGGCTGAACATTGGTTTATATTAGGGTGTTGTTCAATAAACCCCTAGCCCTGGGGACTGAGGGATGCCATTAACGTCACGAAAGTATGAACTATGTTCAGACATCGGCACACTTGACCCACCAACTTGACCCACCAACTTGACCCAATAGAAACAGAACACTAAGTCGTGAGGCTTGATCATCTTGAATCAAGAACGGCCTTTAGCCTACAGCCGTCAAGCAGATTGGGGAGGATGTCAAGAGATGCAGATATCAAACTGATCAGACGGGGAAGGACATTCATGAAAGACTATGAACCCATCATGAGCTTTGGTGAGGACGTGGCTGGACAGTACCGCGATGTTCTACGGGGGGATGAGAGTGATGCCATCGCTTGTTTGGAACAATTGGCCGGTCAAGGTGCTGCATTGGAGCTGGCCATTGGCACGGGCCGGATTGCCTTGCCGTTGGCCGCCCGAGGGATCCGAGTTGACGGCATCGATATTTCCCCAGCCATGATTGCCCAATTGCGGGCCAAGCCCGGTGGAGAGGCACTCTCCGTCACAGTAGGCAACTTTGCTGATGTGGCGGTGCCAGACACCTACTCATTGATCTTTATTGTCTGGAACACCCTGTTCAATCTGCTCAGCCAACAGGAGCAAGTCACTTGTTTCCAGAATGTTGCCGCGCATCTCACTCCTGGGGGATCCTTCGTCGTAGAAGCTTATGTGCCCACCTTTCTCTATCAGCTCCACAATCATCAATATGTGGAGGCAGAGTCCATCCAGGTTGATCAAGTCCGGCTGGATGTCCTGCGTCACGACATTGCTACCCAGATGATCGAGGAGAGTCATATCTCTCTGTCAAGCGCAGGTGTACACCTCAACCCCGTGGTGCAACGATATGCATGGCCCAGTGAACTGGATCTGATGGCCCAAATGGCTGGATTACGCTTGAAGCATCGATGGGGAGGCTGGAGTCGAGAACCCTTTACCTCCAGCAGCAAGACCCATGTTTCGGTCTATGCCCGTTGAGCGACTAAATAGCCTCCACGACTTCCCCCAGACGGCGGAATTTCGCATAGCGCATCTCCCGTAACTGGGTGCCACTGTATTGAGAAAGCTCCTGGAGGTGTTTGCTGAGGGCAGATTTGAGGCTGGCGGCAGCTTCGACAGGTGAGCGATGGGCTCCACCGATGGGCTCCGTGACCACATGGTCAGCAATGCCCAGTTCCATCAGATCTTGGGCGGTAATTTTGAGAGCAGCGGCGGCTTGGGGGGCTTTTTTGGCATCTTTCCAGAGGATAGCGGCACAGCCCTCCGGCGAGATTACCGAATAAACAGAATGCTCCAGCATCAGCAGCCGATCGCCAATGCCAATCGCCAGCGCCCCACCCGATCCCCCTTCCCCGATCACGGTAACAATGATCGGCACCTCCAGCCGAAACATCTCCCGCAGATTGACTGCGATAGCTTCCCCTTGTCCGGTTTCTTCTGCTGCAACGCCGGGATAGGCTCCAGGAGTATCAATAAACGTCAGAATGGGCAAGCCAAATCGATGGGCGTGCTCCATCAGCCGCAGAGCTTTGCGATAGCCAGCGGGGTTAGGCATACCAAAATTGCGGGCGATGTTGTCTTTGGTATCGCGCCCTTTTTGATGGCCGATCACCATGACGGGGCGATTATCGAGCCGGGCCAAGCCCCCCACGATGGCGGGGTCATCCTTGCCGTGTCGGTCGCCATGCAACTCAAACCAGCCGTCACAGATGGTCTGAACATAGTCGAGGGTGCTGGGGCGACGGGGATGACGGGCCACTTGCAACCGTTCGACCGGAGAGAGCTGGCGGAAGATCTCTTGCCGCAGTTCTAGCGCTTTGGCCTCCAGCTGGCAGATTTCCTCAGCGGCCTCGATCTGGTTGTCCTCCGCCAACGCCCGGATCTCTTCGATCCGCTGTTCTAGAGCCACAACAGGTTTTTCAAACTCAAGGAGTAGGCGGTCAGAGGCTTTGGTCATGGGTGAGGACAACAAGATTAGGGTCAATACATGGACTGGGGGAACGGTTAAAACCTCAGTGGGATCCTGAGTTGCAATCAACCGAACATCAACTGCGAAATAGGGTCATTCTAGTCTGTCATGAAAGCTCAGGGATCCCATGACCGCCTTTTGGCTGCGATGACGCTCTATAAACCCCTGCATCACCTGCTCCAGCCCTACCGCCCGCGCTGCCTTAAACAGGATCTGATCCCCAGGTTGAACCTGTGTGACCAGCGCCTCAATCACCTCGGCCTTGGTCTGAAACACCTGGGATCCCTGCACCTGCTGAGCCAAGGGATCCATTTCTCCATCGGGATCCAGTAGCAGCACAAAATCCAACGGCAGGTGAGCCACAGCGGATCCCACTTGAGCATAGAGGCTGGGGGCATGATCCCCCAACTCCCGCATGGCACCCAACACCGCCCCCCGGCGTCCTACCCCCTGCGGCACTTGACAAAGGGCTTGGAGGGCAGCAATCATCGCCTCTGGAGCAGCATTGTAGGTCTCATCCCACAGGCCAATGTCCCCCGCCAGCTGGATCACCTGATTGCGGCCTTGGAGCGCTTCTGGCAACACCACCGGCTCCTGCAACTGAGCCAGATCCAGCCCCAGCTGCTTGACCAGCGCCACAACACTCATCCAATTGAGGGCGTGATGGCGACCGGGTAGTGGGATGGGTAAGGTGACATCATCCACTATCACCGTCTGAGCCTGGGGATCCCAGTGTCCTCGCACGTCTCCTCGCTCTAGGCCAAAGGTGCGGAGGGGCTGGGTCAGGATCCCCTCAGCCGTGGTCAAAAGTAGGTCATCCTCTCCATTCAAGATCGCCGCCTGAAGGGATCCCGCTTGGAGCAGCTCACACTTGGCTTGGGCAATCGCTAGTTGAGATCCCAATCTACCGATGTGGGCGGTGCCGATATTGGTGATCAGGGCATGGGTGGGCGCGGCGGTGGTTGCAAGTCGGGCAATCTCTCCCATGCCTCGCATGGCCATCTCCAACACCACAAAGCGATGGTGAGGCTCGATCTTGAGCAGGGTTTCAGCAACACCGATGTCGTTATTGTGGTTGGCCGCACTTTTGAGCACAGGGCCAAACCGTTCCAGTGCTGCCGCCACCATCTCCTTGGTACTGGTCTTGCCTGCCGATCCGGTGATGGCAATGATGGGGATCTGAAAGTGCTGCCGCCACTGGTGGGCAATGGACTGATAGGCAGTCAAAGTATCCGGCACCACCCACAGAGATCCTGGGGGGACATTCTCTGGCGGGGATGGGATGGGATGGTCAATAATGGCTGCTACAGCACCCTTAGCAAATGCCTGTTCGACAAAGCGGCTACCATCAAAGGTCTCGCCACGCAGAGCCACAAAGATGGATCCTGGCAAGAGGGTGCGGGTGTCAGTACTGATGCTGGAGAAAGACTGAGGGGAGAGGTGTCCCAACCGATTGGGATCGAAAGAGACTCCGAGCAGGGACGCCAAATCAGGCAGGGATCCTTGAGGCATGAAGGGTAAAGGAGTTATCCTTCGCCTCGGCTAGCAGTCTGGACATACAGAATGACCAGGAAGATGGCAGGCACAAGGATGACCAAGACCGTGCCTAACAGACCGAGAAAATTGGTTTCCATGATGGGGTGCGGGTGACGCTAAGACCAAAGATACTATATCACCCGCCACCTGCTTTGCTGAGAAATGGCATCCTGTTTGCAAAGGAGTGTTACAGCTCTCGTCGTGGTTTCGATCATGGACAGTCGTCGGGGATCTTTGGGGATCTGAGCCTTAGATCAAGAGATCAAGGCTTAGTCTTAACGCTGACATCACCCAATACCTTTGTCTGACAGGCCAGTCGATAGGTATCTGGCTTCTTGCGCAAGTGCTTTTCCTCCGCCGTAGTTCGGGGGGAGAGATTCTGGGATCCCTCTACGACCTCCATCACACAGGTGCCACATTGCCCCACCCCGCCACAATTCATCACCTTGGCCACCAGTTTGTAGACATCGATCTGGGCTTCAAGTGCCTTGAGCCGGAGGTTCGCCCCTTCAGCCGCAACGACATCTTTGTTCTCATTGACGAAATGTATGGTGGTCATGGAAAAGAGGGATCCTTGTCGGGTGGACAGTGGGGCAGGAGTTGGGCCAGTGATGGGAGAAACTGGCGATCCTGGCAATCTTGTAGTTATGTAACGACCATTGTAAATCAAACGGCCCCAGCTCGATCACAGCCTTGAGATTGGGGTCGGGTGTTTGTCACTTCGAGTTCTGCTATTCTCCAGCTCGGGTTAAGGGATCCCCACCCTCCTCATCTAGATTGACTAGCATCGTTAGGTTCATTTCATAGGCTGATCTCCCTCTGTCGGGATCCCATTCGCGCTGCCCTTATGTTGACCTCGTTCTTGTCTCCTGCCCTGTTTACCCCCGGTCGAACCCGTGGGATCCTGCTGGTGATTGTTGCTGCTGCCGGGTTTGCCGCCTTGGACAGCACCACCCGTTATCTGTCGGGATCTCTGCATCCCTTTCAAATGGTCTTTTTTCGTAATCTGGTGGGGGCGTTGTGGCTACTGCCTTTTGGTCTGCGGTCGGGGATCCCTGTACTCAAAACAAAACGCGGTTGGTTGTATGGCTGGCGGGCGCTGATCAATACCGGAGCCATGCTCTGCTTTTTCTCGGCCTTTACCCTCACCCCAATTGCTGAAGTGACAGCCTTGGGATTTACGGTACCGCTATTTACGGTGATGTTGGCGGTGCTGATTTTTAAGGAGCGGTTACGGCTGCCGCAAGCATTGGCCTTACTCTGCGGCATCCTAGGCACTGGGGTAATCTTGCAGCCGGGGGTGGAGGGCATCAGCCTGGGCTATGGATTGGCCTTGGCGGGCTCGGCTCAGTTGGCGGTGGTGCTGATCATGATCAAAAGCCTGAGTAAGACAGACTCTACCCTGACCATCTTGATCTACATGGCTCTGCTGCAAACCCCGCTAGCGCTCTTGCCCGCTCTCTTTGTCTGGCAGTGGCCCACCGCTCCGCAGTTGCTGTTGTTAGTGCTAGGGGGATCGATGGGAACGGTGGGGCAGATCTGCATCACCCAAGCCTATCGAGATACGGAGTTTGTCGCCCTAGCGCCCTTTGAGTTTTTCGGCCTGATTTGGGCCTCTTTGTTGGGGGCCTTGATCTTTGGAGAGGTGCCAAATCTCTGGACATGGGTGGGAGGAGCGGTGATCTTTTCGGGTGGCCTGTTGACCATCGGGCATGGAATGGTGGCACCCCGGCGGCTAGCGGACTTAAATGGGGCGCTGAGGGCAGAAGATAGCCCCAAACAGGGATCCCATCTCCCCGATCCACCCCTTCCTCACGATGATCTGAATAGCTGAAACCCTTTGACAGCAGGACGACGGCAATTGTCACAGACTCCACAGGGATCCCCCGGTGGATAGCCAAACTGTTCGAGCAATACCTGCCAGCGACATCCCCGTGTCTGGATCAACTGGGCCATGCCCAAACCCGGTTCAGGTGCCCCGCTGGGGGGAAGTCGGGCAGGGCGGTGCAAAATCTCAAAGGTAAAGGGATCCCGCCAGCGCAGACAGCCCGCTTGGTGCAGCAGGGCCAGGGCCACCTTGGCCTCCACCTTTCCAACTTGCTGATAGGATCCCTGGTCGGGCAGGCTGTGTAGCAGTTGGGTCGCTTGTTCTCTGATCTGATGGCGCTGACGGTCAAAAAAGGCTTGCCGATCCTGGTCGCCCGAATCAAGACTGCCCGTGGGTTCAGAGACCAGCATCAGGGCTGTGGCAGGCTGGCCATCTCGTCCGCCCCGGCCCACCTCTTGGATGTAATCAGCTAAGGCAGGCGGCGGCTGAAAATGCGCCACCCAGCGCACATCGGGCTTATTGATCCCCATGCCAAAGGCGTTGGTACAGACCAAAAAAGGCATGGATCCCTGTAGCCAATCTTGTTCTAGCTGTCGCCGTTGCTGGGATCCCAGCCCCCCGTGATAGACCTCTGTTGTTAGACCCTGTTGGTGCAGCCAAGCGGACAAGGCCCGTCCATCCGACCGAGTGCGGACATAGACCAGGCCGGAGAATCCCTGTTGCGACTGAATAAACCGCTTGAGCTGCTGCCGCCGTCCTGCCGGAGTCCAGGCGACGGCGATCGAGAGGTGGAGATTGAGGCGAGCGGGATCCCCCTTAATCACCGCAGGAGCCCGGAGATCCAAAACGCTTTGTAGCACCGACTGGGTATAGGGATCCGCTGTGGCTGTAAAGGCAGCAATAGGGAAATGTTGTCCCAAAGCTCGCCGCACAGTGCCTAAGCGGCGGTAATCAGGCCGAAAGCTGTCGCCCCAATGCACCAGAGTATGGGATTCGTCGATCATCAGCCCGTTGATCTGGATCCCTTGCAATCGCCCCCAAACGGCTGGGCTAAACAAGGTCTCCGGCGATAAATACAGCAGCCGCAGCCGCTCCTCCTCCAGGGCTTTGAAAATACGAAGCCTGAGGGTCTTAGATACTTCCCCATGCAGACAGGCGGCGGGCAGCTTGCGTTTCCACAAGTCCTGTACTTGATCTTCCATCAGGGCGATCAGGGGTGAGATCACTAGGGTGAGGCCGGATCCCAGTAGGGCGGGGATCTGAAAACAAATCGATTTACCAAACCCGGTCGGCAATAGAATCAGCGCATCTCGTTGCTGGAGCAGGCAGCGCACCACCTGATCTTGGGGATGACGAAAGCTGTCGTAGCCCCAGTAGGTTTTGAGGGCGGCTAAGACCTGCTCCCAGGTGGTGGCATTGGCGTTCATAGTGTGCCCAGCCCCAATTACTCTTCCCCTATCCTGAAGGGATCCCGGCCCCGTCTGGTAGGGGCTTAACCTTGTCTAAAGCTGATCTCTGGCTGATCTCTGACTGATCAGGCGCAGGAGCGAGATAGCCTAGGTGATAGGATTTGTCAGTGATCAACCCCCAGTACGGAGACAAGCGGGTGACGGCAGCTATTCAACCTCCTTCTTCCCAAGTGTCTGATTCTGCTCAGGGATCCCTGAATGGAGACTGGTGGGATCTGACTTTGATGGCAGATTTGAGCCAAGAGGATCTGATCTACTGGCGGCTGGACACCTTTGGTTGCCAAGGGATGACCAGCGAACGAATCAAAGAACGGCGACAGTCGGCCCGTGGTTTTGAGCGAATTGTCATTCATGCCTATGTCCCAGCAGCATCGGCAACGGTGCTGGATATGGCTGCTCTAGCCTTGCGGCTGCGTCAGGATGCCCTGATTGAGAAGCATTCTCCCCCACAGCTGACCTGGGAGCGGCTGGAATCAGAGGAC